>JAYVXG010000562.1:0-12467 GCA_043785475.1 Armatimonadota bacterium | reverse complement strand
CAACCAGGTCTCTTGGGCTTTCGGAGGAGCAGCATTAAGGGCCTTCCTTAAGTCGTCGGGCACCTCGGGTTCCGGCTCGACCGTAACCGGAGCGATTTCCAGCTTGACGAGTTCGCCGACCGATAAACCCGCGGCCTCATGCAGTTGCGGCTTCACTCTCAGCCAATGGCCACCTTGTCCGTCTGGTTCGAGGGCTGCTTGGAACTGGTATCCATTAATCGTGCCTTCAACCGACACCATACTTCGTGCTGGGAGCTTATCACTGGCATCCTGTGGGAGGTGGAGAAACGTCCAAATGTCTGCCTTGCTCGCCCCGGCGGGTCGGTGGAGCTTCGCGCTGAAATTGATCGATTGAGCGGTTTGTGCCATCGTATGCTCCTATTTTGTCCCGGTAACTGCGCGGTCTTTGCAATTTTTAGGGTCGCCGCCCGCAGGAATGCCATAAAGCTACAACTTGACGCTGGGCAGTACCACCTGTATACTCCATTTACTGGATTTGAGACACAACGATGAACTATCAAGACTATATGAAGCTTTCCGGCACCATGATTGTTGGACTGCTGGTGCTACCTGCCCTTGCGGGAAAATCGTGGCAGGTTCAGCCTTCCCAAGTCTCCAAGGCACCTTTCTTCAACTCCGCAAAGTATGGACTTGAACTTGAAGGACGCTTCGCGGGATGGTTGATCTCCGCCGAAAGCACCCAGGACGCACCCGAGAAGACGGGTCGGAAGCAAATTTCCGGCGAGGACTTTGAGGAATTAGGCGTGAAATGTGGGGCGGGGATGAGCAGTGAGTTCTACCAATGGCTCGCCGAGACATGCGCGAATAAACATACGAGAAAGGGCGGGGCGATTATCGCAGGTGACTTCAACTATAAGGAAATGACGCGCGTTGCCTTCAAAGGCGCGCTCATCACCGAGGTCGGTTTGCCCGCTTTAGATGCTGCCTCAAAAGAAGCGGCAAAGATGACGATAAAATTTTCACCTGAATACTCCCGATTCGCTTCTACGGCCGGTGGTGGTCCGGCGATTGGTGCCTGGCCAGGTCCAGACGGCGCTACCCAAAAAAAGTGGCTCTGCTCAAACTTCCGCCTTCGAATCACGGGCCTCGATCAAGCCTGTTCACGGGTCAGCAAGATCGATAGTTTTGTAGTCAAGCAGACGGTCGTAAAGAGACCTTCAGGCGGCGGACAGCATGATTATCAAAAGGAACCTGCTGCACTAGAGACCCCAAACCTCGTGATCACGTTTCCTGAAAGCAGTTCCAAAGAGTTTAATGACTGGCACAAAGATTTCGTTATCCAAGGCCACAACGGTCAGGACAAAGAAAAGGAGGGCACACTGGAATACCTTGGACCCGATCTCAAAGAGGTTTTGCTTACGGTCACCTTCCACGGGCTCAGGATGCTCAAGGTCGCACCAGACAATATTGTATCGCGAGACCAGGCCAATCGTCGAATCAAGTGCGAGATGTCTTGTCGGTCGATATTTGTCCGGAAAGGCTAAGTCTAGGGAAGTCGCCTAATGAAATTTAGTTTTTCTGTTGATCGGGAAGTACACAGATTCGAATTTGACAAATTTCTCTCGCCCATTGATAAAAGGGTGCCCCTGTAACAGCGGGATCGCTTCGCTCCTTGGACTTAGGACTGCCGGTCACTTTCCAGGGGTCAACTTAGGCTCGCCAGGCTCGCCCAATTTGACGCCCTGACTACTTTCTGTGACCCTCAGAGTCAGGAAGGACGACTTCAGATCAGCAAGAAACTAGATGTCATGGGGGGTTGCCTCTCATTCATATAGTTTCTTACAGATTGTAAAACTCTTCCCAGCCCTTCCTAGGAGGTGCACCCTTCAAGAGCTCGTTGGCGATTTTATGATTCGTGATCCGCTTCTTAACCGGGTCAAAATGCAGCTTCGCGTTGACCCGCTGAGCAATAACCCCGAGCCCCATTGCTTGAGACAGCGGCCCAGAAACTTCGAATCGTGATCGACATTTTTCGTCTTCGCGAATCGCTCGAATGAAATTCACGTAGTGGTTCGAAGGACTCTTTGGAACTTCGGGAAGATTAAGATCCCGTGCGGCGTCCTTAGGAATAATTTCCAAAGTCGATGCATGCGACCCACCCTTAAAAGTCAGACCTTCGCCGTAAATAACCTTTCCGGGTGCGAGAACCTTGGTGTCGATTTTTCCGGTGGTGGGCGGTGGAATATTTGGATCGACAATGCTTCCACCAAACCCCGCCGGAAGTGGCGGTAGATTCTTTTGCCCGTCATACCAAGTCAGTTCCACGGGTGGCAATAAGCCTCGCTTCGGAAACCTAAACGCGATGGTCGATGCCTGTGGAAAGATGAATGGACTGTGACCCTCGACGTAGCTGAGCTCGACTTCGGTTGGCAAACCTAAGTGCAGGAATTCGTGGGCGGTATCGAAGATATGGGCACCCCAATCTCCAAGCGCACCGTTACCAAAATCGTACCAAGACCGCCAGTCGCCGTTCATATATTTTATGTTGTACGGATGCTCAATCGCGGTCATGAGCCAGACATTCCAGTCGAGATATTCGGGTGGCATCAGCGCCGGGAGGTATCCGTCGACGACCATGCCGTGCCATCGTCGCGGCGCATTCATAAACGACGTAATCTTCGTGACATTCTTAATGATCCCTGCCTCGGTCCACGCCTTGAATTGAAAAAAATTCGCCTCCGAATGACCTTGATTCCCCATCTGGCAAGCCACCTTGTACTTCTTTTCCGCCGCCATCATGAGTTCAATCTGGTGAAAGCTGTGAGCTAAGGGCTTTTCAACATAAACATGTTTGCCAAGCGACATCGCCAGCATCGCCACGGCAAAGTGCGAGTGGTCAGGAATGGCAATGCAAACCGCATCTATCTCCTTGCCCATCTGGTCGAACATCTTGCGAAAATCCTGAAATTGTTTCGCGTCTGGGCATCGTTTCAACGCGTCCAGGGTTCGTTTTCCGCCAATCTCCGTGTCGCACAACGCCACAATATTTACCAAACCGGTCGCCATAAACGCTTGCAGGTCATCGTTGCCGCGATTTCCAATTCCTACACAAGCGAGATTGACCTTATCATTCGGTGAAACCGGCCGATTCCGGCTAGAAGCTCCAAATACGCCTATCGGCAGGGCGACATATCCGCCGAGCGCCAAGGCGCCCTGAATGAATGTACGACGGTCGATCTGCTGATTCGTTTTCTTTGTGCTCATGGTTTAATTTCCCGTATTTTAATGTTTTTGAATGAGACCCTATTCCCATGTTCTTGAAGCAGGATGTGCCCGTCTGGCCACTCGCCGAACGCAGGAATATTCTTATACTTACTCTGCGCGACCAAAGCGCGATAGGGCTCTGATCCCCGCTCGTATTCCAAGACCTTTATTCCGTTCAGCCAATGTTCGACGTGGCTTCCGCTGACAAGAATTCGAGCCGTATTCCAAGCCGCAACCGGATTCGTTCGCTTGGCTTTAACCGCTGGAATCAGATCGTACAAAGAACCAACAGTTCGGTCACCGTCTCGGCCGAGCTTTGCGTCTGGGTGTCGCTCATCATCGAGAATCTGGAATTCCAAACCAATCGCCGAACCAGTTGTGACCTTGGCGCCCGTGGTCGAAATCGGGTCAAGGTTCGTTTGCGTAAAGTATTTAATCCCACTGTTGGCGCCTTCGGTGATCATGAAATCCACCGTCAGTTCGAACTGGCTATAACGTTTGACGGTAACAATATCCCCTCCTCCGGCCGATTCAGCTCCTCCGTTCTGAAGCACAGTAAGCACTCCGTCGTTAATCTCCCAGCCCTTGGCGGGGAAAGTTTCCAGCTTTGCTCCGCGCCAACCTTTCGTAGACTTACCGTCCCATAGCAGCTTCCAACCCAATGCGGCTTCGTCTTTGGTTAGGTTGTTGTCTTTAGGCGTCATGTCGGCGATCCGCATGTTGCGGAACCGAACTTCGGCACCCTCTTTAGCTTTGTCATTTCCGATTCCGTGAACTTGCAATCCGAAGAAACCGCGGGTGACAAACGAATCCTTCGTGTTCACGCACGGCTTTCCGTTGAGCCACGTCTTGATCGAATCGCCAATCGCTTCTACCCGGATATGGTTCCAATCGCCTTGCTTAAATAGTTTGCGACCGGCCTCGGTAAATGCCTTCGGATTTCCACCCAAGGAGCCGGGGAAGAGCCAATCCCGTTGTCCCTCATCGTAAAGGCCCGCCGTCCACCAGCGATTTCTCGTCGGTTCGGGATCAATCTCAATTTGGTACCCGTGAACTCTTTTGGCGGGAATCTCGATTGCCTTGCCTCTCCACGTCACTTGAGTTTTCTGGTCGAAGCATTCACTGCGAATCTGAACTCCCGAATTCAGTCGCGGATCGACTTTAAAGTCGTATTCAAGGATGAAGTCGGAGTAAATTTTCTCGGAACATAGAAAGCTATTCGGAGTGTTTAGAACACATCTACCGACGAGCTCTATTCCATCCATGAAGTAAGTCGCATTTCCGCCTCGCCTCACCCACCCATCAAGATTTTCGCTTGGCAAAAGTTTGTCAAATCTCTGCCCAAAAGAAAGCTGGGGAATGACAAGCGGTGCGAGAATCGCGCCAAAAAGAAATCGCTTTTTATCCATGAGTGCAGGTAACCGCGAATGCCAATTTAGCCTAGGCATTTTGGTGCTTGCGCCAGTATACACCTGCCTCTAATTAACCTCTATTTGCCTGTCAGGCGTTAGCTGGTCACTAAGTGTATTCATGTTCAGATTGTCAAAATGGCCCACTCACAAAGTTGGGGCACCGAGAGTTCGAGTGCCCCTATTCTTGCTGCCCCTCTGCTCCTACATGAGAGAAGCGGTGAAGCCAGTGTATGTATTTGGTTATGGACCGATTATTCGGCTCGAAACGCGCACCATCTTCACATCGAGAGTTGCGCCCTGGCCCCACTGCCGACTATTGTGCATGCTTAACGGATCAACAAATGTCTGGGATCCAGGGTTCCCCGGCACAGTGCTGTAGTAGAAGTTCGGGTCTACGGAGAGCTTTACGAGCGCTTGCTGAGTTGGATATGCAGCATCGAGCAGCGTAAACGTTCCTAATCCGACATCCCGCTGTCGACAGTCGACGTCCTCGTCAACGCCGCCATGGTTCAGAATCATGTATTGTTGCGAGGGAAGGCGGTGACCAGGTTGGGTCACTCGGAATACTTCGTGATCGTCGACTAACCAACGAATGGAGTGGGCGGATCGGTCATAAGCAATCGCTAAATGTTGCTGTTGGAAGGGTTTGCGCTCTGCCACCGGAATCGCATAAGTAAACGCAGCGTAATTGTGCCCTGGCGACCGGCCAAAAGGGAGCCGCTCGTAAAGCGCATAAATTCGCTTGTTCGTCATGAAGAAATCCGAAACCAGGAAGGTCTCGAAATCAATCGTGGGCATTGCCGCAGTGGCAAGTCGAATATCGTCATCGGGATCGACAACCGCCGAACCAAACGGGTGACTCGCGTTACCAAAGCTGCGTCCAGAAATCCAAGATTCCACCGTGAGCTCCTGGCCAGGAATAGCGTCGAATCCAGGATAGCCGCTAGTCGCCATATGATTTGCGAATACAAGCCACTTTACGTGATCAAGACCTCCGGGCAGGCCGTACGGATTGTCGATTGGGTCCGTTTCTTGGCCGAGGGTAAGCGAAAATGGCGTTGATTCGACATGAAGGCCGCGATTTGATGTGGAAGTAACACCGTTATTTCCAACATAAGGCCCTGCGCCAAAGTAGAACCATTTGGCGGTGGGGGTGTTCACGGTGAACCCATTTTTAAAGTTATCCCAGACGATGTTGTAGCCGTTTGATTGAGCGGCCCCTAACGCAGATAGTGCCAGCAAGGCCAAAAGGGTGATTGCTCGCAACCTCGTTGTCGCTCGATGACCGGTCGATTTCATTATTTCTCTTTCCGAATTCATAGTTTCTCTCTTCATCGAGAAGTTACTTGTGTCCGCGGATCGGCGGTTAGACAGCCTTTTGAAAGTCCGGACAGCTATATATCCCGATTTGGCGATCTTACCTGCAAGCAACCTGTCTGACGCCAGCAAAATTACTGGGATTATTCTGACGCTAAGAAGGTTTCCCGTTGGTTGCTGATATTCAAGCGTCCGATGCAATTAAACGTGAGCGGGAATAGTTTGGGACCAATTTGAACTTTCCAGAACTTGTAGAACCAAGCCCAAATTTGCTTCAACGAGGCAAATTCTGAGCATCAACGAGCGTGGCTGGTGAGTAGCGAACAAACTGGTAATGAAATTGCCATTGTGATCCAGGCTCGAAGGTGTAAGTTTATCTGAAATTGCGATAAGGTGACGATTTGATAGGCCATTAATCGGCCAGCCAAATGTTGACCGTTTCAATGCAAAACACCCCAGTCGAAGCCGGGGTGTCTTGTGTTTCGAACGGTAAGCCCGAATTATTTGGAGGTTCGTCGTCGTCGAACCAATGCCAATGCGCCAAGCCCAAGAATGGCCAAGCTCGCAGGCTCTGGAACAGGTGAACCAGCATTAACCGTTCCAACACCACCAATGGCATTGTCATAGGTACCGGTTACACCGTTCGAGAATGAAGTGGTGACCGCATAATACTGAGTATTTGCCGTCAAGACTGAGGAGCCTGAGCCAACCGCTTGTGGGGTATCGATTCGAGATTTCTGAGCGTAAGTTCCAGTCAGAATAGTAAATGTGCTGAAGTAGTCATCATTTCCACCTTTGTAGTTGGCAACCGCAGAAGCCGGATTGAATGCAGATTCGTAAATGAAGATCACTCCGTCATAGCTCTGACCAGATTCAAAGTTGTACTCGCCGGTGGCGGTTACCCAAATGCCTGAACATCATAGGAAACAGCAGTTCCAACTCCGCTGAGACCGGCACCTGTTTCAAGGGCACGGTTGTAGGTAGGGTCGTTGGCGGTTAGAGAGCCGCTCCAAAGGAGTTGTGCCGACGAAATCGAAGCGAGTAAGCTCAAACCCGCGATAAGAAAAATTGGTTTAATCATAAGTAATCTCCATAAAAACCAGCCAAATTGCAGGTTCAAGTATCCAGTATGGGGCATCGCACATCACGATTCGCTCACAATGTCAATTTTCAGCAAATTTACCCACAAGCAGACGATAAGATGACGATTGGTTAAAATATGGATTTAGCCGTGAAAAAAGTTCGTTATGATGCTGATTCGATCGGGCAAAATCCAAAATTTCTGCGGGGGAGATCGGACGTTGAATTCTCCAAAGAGACCATTGCGAAATGATAGTCAAAAGTTAACAAGTTACAGCTAGAACTGCCCCAATTGATCGGACGGAAACTTCATCTGTTGATGGAGCGATACAGACGTTCATTAGCCCATAGTGCCCATTCCAGGTTTAAGAACGCCAATTCTGAACAAAAGCGAGAATTGGTCAATTTTATCGGCTCGAACTCCGTTTGGGAAGACGAAAAACTGATTATAGAGCTCGCAAAAGAGTTTGATTTGATGCTAAATTGCATAATCTTGCCGCTTGCCAGCGGGGAACAAAGCGACGAAAAACGCCTCGTTTTGATGAATTCTGTGAATTGGTGGAGGTAAGGGGGCTCGAACCCCTGACCTCTTGCATGCCATGCAAGCGCTCTCCCAGCTGAGCTATACCCCCGAGGTCTTCTATATTAAACCCGAATGCGGTCGCAGGGTGCTGAAAATGGACCACAAACGGCTCCGAACATTCGGTGTCACGTGCCATGGTCTCCCAGCTGAACTATCCCTCCGGGTCACCTGCAGACAGACTGAGTCAAAGTCACGACTTGCATTATTCGGCTTCGATAAGTGAAAATGAACAATGGGAGCCCAGTGCGTGGTTAACATCAACCGCATGGGCTCTCAGTGACCACGCCAACCCCGCTAACGGCGCGCAAAACAAACCCCGTGTCATATGGTTCAACTAACCGTACGGCGAGGGAGTAGCGGGAATGGAAATCTGCATGCCGCTAGAAAACTACTCTAAGGATATCGTCGATACCGTTCGGGAGCCATTGTTGATGCTCGATACAACCTTGCGGGTGCATTCTGCGAATCGGGCATTCTATCAGACCTTTTTGGTCACGCCCGAAGAAACTGAGCATCACCTCATTTACGAGCTGGGTAACGGGCAATGGGATATTCCCGACCTCAGAAGGCTCCTCGAGGACGTCGTCCCCAAGAGCTCGGTCTTCAACGACTTCGAGCTTGTCCATACATTTCCCAAAATAGGGCGCCGAGTGATGCTCCTTAACGCCCGAAAACTAAAAGCCGGTAACCACGGAGAGCTTTTGGTTCTCGCGATGGAAGATGTTACGGAGCGTCGTCGGGCCGAAGAGGTAGTGGCGCAGGCGGCGGCCGATCTAAAGGCGATCGAGACATTTTCACAGAACATCGTCGACACGGTTCGCGAGCCATTGTTGATGCTCGACACAACGTTGCGTGTACACTCCGCCAATCGGGCGTTTTACCAAACCTTCCATGTTTCTCAAGAGGAAACTGAGAACCAGCTCATCTACGAACTAGGGAATGGCCAGTGGGACATCCCGGCTCTCCGAACTTTGCTCGAGGATATCATTCCCAAAAGTTCGGTCTTTAGCGATTTCGAACTCCAACACACGTTTCCCGTTATCGGACGCCGAGTGATGTTGCTCAATGCCCGGCAACTGAAGGCCGGCAATCACGGCGAACTTTTAGTCTTGGCGATGGAAGATGTGACGGAGCGACGTCGGGCAGAAGAAGAGGTCGCTACCGCTAAGGAAAACGCCGAAGCCGCGAACCGAACCAAAAGCCTGTTCCTCGCCAACATGAGCCACGAGTTGCGCACTCCGCTCAACGCGATTCTCGGTTACTCGGAAATGCTGATGGAGGAAGTCGTTGATCATGGAGTCGAAGAAATATTGCCGCCTCTACAAAAAATCCATCTAGCCGGAAAAAACCTTTTATCACTCATCAATGACATCCTCGATCTTTCCAAAATCGAGGCCGGAAAGATGGAATTGTATCTTGAGACTTTCAGCGTGCCGAAGCTCATTGATGAGGTTGTGGAAACGACTGGATCATTGATCGACGCCAAAGCCAATACTCTGCAAGTCCATTGTCCACCCGGGTTCGGCACGATGTATGCGGATCTCACGAAGACAAGACAAAGCCTCATCAACCTTTTGTCGAACGCAGCGAAATTTACGAAAGAGGGCCAGATCACCCTCGAAGTTTTCCGCGAGACTAGGGACGATCGAGACTGGATCTGCTTCCGCGTTTCTGACACTGGCATCGGTATGACAACCGAACAACTCCTAAAGTTGTTTCAAACGTTTAGCCAAGCCGACACATCTACAACTCGGAAATTCGGTGGATCTGGCCTGGGCCTTGCCCTCACTCGAAGCTTCTGTCGGTTGATGGGTGGAGAAGTAACCGTCAGCAGTGTTCCAGGCGAAAGCAGCACGTTTACGATTATTGTGCCCGCGCATGTCACCGAACCGGAGCACGCAGAACATGTGGAGGCGGTCGCCACAAAACTCAATAATAGCGGAACTCTTGCGGAATTCCAGGTTGGCGAAAGTGTTCTTGTGGTCGACGACGATGTCAACCAGCGTGAGCTGATGAGCCGATTCTTACAACGAGAAGGATTCTCGGTCCAAACCGCTAGAGATGGCGAAGAGGGCCTACGCATGGCAAAAAGCTTCCTGCCGTTCGCAATCACGTTGGATGTGATGATGCCCGGGCTGGACGGATGGAAAGTGTTGTCGATGCTCAAAGAGGATCCGGCAATTCGGCATATTCCGGTCATCATGCTGACCATGATGGACGACAAAAAAAGAGGATATGCCCTCGGTGCGGCGAACTACGTTACTAAGCCGGTCGACGGTAAGAACCTCGCCAAAATTTTGAATCAGTATAAGGGTCCAAGCTCTGACACGCCCATACTTATCGTGGATGACGACGAAACCACTCGTCAGATGATGCGCTCTATGTTGGAGAAGTCTGGTTGGTCGGTAACTGAAGCAGAAAATGGAAAGGTGGCACTGGAATGCCTTGCGGCGGCCATACCGTCCTTAATCCTCCTTGACCTCATGATGCCTGAGATGGACGGCTTTGAATTCGCATCGGAATTGAGACAAAGGTCCGAGTGGAGATCTATCCCTGTCGTCGTCCAGACGGCTAAGGATTTGACCGCTGAGGAGCTCGTCGAATTGAACGGTAACATCCATGCCGTGATTAATAAGAAGGGGCGCTCCCGCGACCAGTTGATGGAACAGGTCCGCGACCTTTTGTCCGATTGGTCTTGCCCGGTAGTTAAAGTAAATGGAGCGGAAGCCAATGTCTAAGCTACTTCTCGTCGAAGATAACGAAATGAATCGGGACATGCTCTCCCGTCGACTCATGCGCCGAAGCTACGAAGTAGTTATCGCCGTTGATGGTGAAGAAGGACTGACTTTAGCCAGGACCGAGTCTCCTGATCTGATTCTCATGGATATGAGTCTCCCAATCTTAGACGGATGGGAAGCTACGCGCCGACTGAAAGCAGATCCAGCCACGGCCAATATTCCAATAATCGCCCTCACGGCCCACGCCATGTCAAGCGATCGCGACAAAGCGTTAGAAGCTGGATGCGACGATTACGATACCAAGCCGGTAGAAATGCCCCGCCTTCTGGAGAAAATAGAAGAGCTACTCAGACGGGGCAATTCTAGGAGCTTAACTTGAGCCAAACATCGCCTATTTCAGACGTCAACGCGGTGCTGTTTCTTTCTCACGAAGACCTGCATAAAATACGTACTCCGCTCAATCACATCATCGGATTTTCGGAGCTCCTTTCAGAGAGGGCGCAGGAGGAGGGGCAACTTTCATATGTCGGCGATTTACATAAAGTACTGTTCGCGGGGCGACAACTGCTGGCTCTTCTCAATCCAGAAGCCCCGGAAGAGTCCAATAGTAGTAGTCAGGCCGCACCGAACGGTATCTCAGTCTTGGCCAACCGTGACCCAGGCTCAGCCGGGGCACTAGTTCTGGTTGTCGACGACGATGAAATGAACCGCGATGTCCTCTCCCACCGCCTCGAACAGCAAGGACACACAGTGGTCATGGCGCAAAATGGCGTCGAGGCTATGGCGGTAGTTCGAGCCCACTCCCCCGACCTCGTACTCCTCGATGTGATGATGCCGCTGATGGACGGATATCAAGTTCTGGAGGAAATGAAGAAGGATAAATCCCTACATGACCTGCCCGTAATCATGATATCGGCGGACGACAATATCGAAAGCGTCGTGCGATGTATCGAACTGGGAGCCGAGGACTATCTCATGAAGCCATTCGATGCTCCGCTTCTGAAGGCCCGCATCAATGCGTCGCTCGAAAAAAAGCGAGCCCACGACCGCGAGATGAGCCTTCATGCCCAACTCCAGGCGCAGGTGAAGCACCTTCAAGAACTGGAAAGGCTCCGGGATGACCTGACACACATGATCATCCATGATCTTAGAACTCCCCTAGCATCGTTGATCGCAGGCGTCCAAACTATTCGTGTACTGGGACGTCTCTCTGAAGATCAATTGGGAATAACGGAAATCGCCCTATCTAGCGGTGAAACGTTGATCGCCATGATCAATGGTCTCCTCGATATTGATAAGTTGGAATCCGGGTCGATGGAGTTGAAATACGCCTTGCTCGACCCCTCCGAACTCGTGGTCAGCGCGATTACCCAAGTTACCCAACTTGCGGTTGCGGGTGAAATCATCCTCACTCGCAAACTCGACTCCGATGCATCTTCTTTCGAAGGCGACGAGGATATTTTACGAAGAACTTTGGTAAACCTACTCGGCAACGCCATAAAGTTCACCCCCGCGGGCGGCACCGTCACCGTCTCTGTAAGATTGAGCCCGGACAAACAATCGCTGTGGTTTTCCGTCAGCGATACCGGCGAGGGAATTCCTGAGGAAGCCTTTGAGCGTATCTTCGATAAGTTTGGACAGGTGGCCTCTGGCCGCAACACGAAGGGGACAAGCACGGGCTTGGGTCTCACATTTTGCAAACTCGCAGTTGAGGCTCATGGGGGCAATATAGCCGTTGCAAATGCGCCTGAGCATGGCAGTATTCTCTCCTTCGACATTCCATTGAGGCCGCCGATCCATGCGTAAGCGCAGAATTCACTTTACACAATATCGTTGGTATCGTTATTCCCAGTCTTGAATTTGGATAGACGATCCGGCAGAATGAAGTTATGATTTCATTGTTCGCGCCTACTACCGAATGATCTCTGGCATTAATCACGAAATCGGCCGATTAACCGCCGAATTGAGCCGTAAAGGTCTCGACAAGAACATCATCATTGTCTTCATGTCGGACAATGGTTGGCCTGTTCCCCAAAAAACGATCCATGGTGATGTGATGATTCGTCTCTTTTTGAAAGAGAGTGAGCATGTCAACCAAAGCAAAGAAATATA
>JAYVXG010000561.1:0-3932 GCA_043785475.1 Armatimonadota bacterium | reverse complement strand
CATAGATTCGGCCTGATGGGACAACGTACTTCCCATTATCCAGCGGCCAGGTTCTGGGTGCCATGCTCCACGGAATCGAATCACCTGGCAAACCAAGGACTCGTTTAATGAAGTACTCATTGTTTTGAAGGAAGAGAAATCCAATGAGTACTTCATTAAACGAGTCCTTGGTTTGCCCGGTGATTCGATTCCGTGGAGCATGGCACCCAGGACCTGGCCGCTGGATAATGGGAAGTACGTTGTCCCATCAGGCCGAATCTATGTAGTCGGCGACAACATCTTGCATTCGGACGACAGCCGTAAATTTGGAGCCTTTTTACAAAGCAACATTTTAGGCAAGGTCTTGATTGGACGGTGAAAAAATTTCCGCCCGGTACTTATGGACGTCAATCGCTCCAATTCTTTCCGGCACCCTATAAGGCACCGCTCCGGGCTTTCGCGGCTTTACTTTTTCCTTGGCAGGGTGAACACGTTTTGCTTTGCAACATTGGCGATCGAGGATGGTGCATTCCATCTGGCCGTGTCGAAGCGTTTGAATCGTCAGTTGAAGCGGTAAAGCGCGAGGCAATGGAAGAGGCAGGAGCCGAGGTCGACTGCGTTCAGTACATTGGCTGCTACAAGATTTGTGAAAAGGGCGAGGTTCGGTGGGCTGATGTCTACGTCGGCCAGGTAGTTTCCCTCGGCGAGATATCTATGCCAGAAGAGTCGTTAGGTCGCCAACTCGTGACTATGGAAGAATTGCCAGGCGTGTATTACGATTGGAATGCCTTAACCGAGCGAGTGTTTAATCATGCTCGCGAAATCATGCTCCGTGCTCGCAAGTTCTAATAGCCTTCGATGATTGTGAATATTGGCTTCACCTTTAGATGTTGGAGGGCGAAACTATCAGCTTCGTCATAGTTGCCTGATCTTCGCAAGGCAGAGATTACAGCTTTCCCTTTGATTTCGGTCGGATCGAGGCTCCAAGCACGTTTTGCGGCCAAAACGTCATTTTGCGTCTCTGGCAACTGTTCTTCTTTTAACGGATCTTGGCTCTTTACCAACTCCGAAACATCACCAAAGGCAAGAGCTCGCTCGAATGGTCCCATCGTCTGCATTCTACGCCAGATATTGGCAGTTACGGTCGCTTTGCCCAAAATTCTGCGGAATTCTCTACTTGGATGACCTCAAAATCGACGAGGTCGCTCCAATTGGAAATCCAAATATCAAGGAACTCGAGGGTCGGAGTCTCCATCAGTTGGTAGCATTGCGATCCATCGGGTGTCATCCAGCTTGAGACGTAGGTGAGGTCTTCGGGCAAAAGTCGCCCTTCAGTTTGAAATCGTTTGCGGACCTCGGCCAAGTTGGGGTTCTTGAAGGTTTCGATTACCATGAAAAGCATGATTCAAGGTTACCGAATCTTACGTCAAAGCTTCTTTTCGGGCGTCCACGAGTAATCCAAACGTTACTAGCAGCCAATTCGTCAAGTTGTTGGTGGGGAATTAATCTCGAATTCCATCGCCACGTTTTTGAGTCATTCTCGCAGTACGACAGGGTTGGCGTGACCCGAATACTAAATATCTAGGACCGTAGTTCCCTCTTGGATCAGGAGCTCACCGAATAGTTGTGAACCCTTGTGTCCGACTGCGGACCAAAATGATGCCCTTCGACGCGATAAAGATCCTTGACTAAGAAAGGAATTGATCGCGGTAAGAGCCATGACTCGGCTCGGTTGAGTAAGTGGTTGGACCTCATCAACACGAAACGATAGACTGTAGCTACTTTTGGTACTGACCGTCGAACCATTCAGTACCTGAGAGGAATCGAATCCAAGTTCCTTTGGCATGGGCAGACGAATTTTCTGGTTGCTACCCAGATTGATCGCCAGGGGCGGCTCATTTGAATATCCAAGTATGGATATTAGAGGAACCATAACCAACGCTGGCTTTATTTTAATCTGAATTTACCCACGGCCTTGTTCCCATCCAACCATTCTCTTATCTCCATATCTACTAATCGCCACCGCAGGTTACTTCGCTGAGACAATTCCGACATCCAAATGCTGCCCACCCCGCATGGAATTGCAGTGCATCGCGATGACGTTTTTTCCCTTCCTCAATGCTTTTTTGGCTTCCGGAGAAATGTCACAGACGATGAAACCGCTGGTGTAGTTCTTTCGGGCGATTGCCAAAACTCCGTTGATGTAGATCTCGACATCGTCATCGTGGAAAAGGAGGAGTTTTGACATTGCTGGAACAGAATCAAGCGTGACCTCACGGCGAACCCAGATATCGTGGTTGGCAACGTTCCAATCGGTGTGGGCGACTCTGGGGTTTTCGTTAGTGTATCGGCCGACTCCAGCGGACCAACTTGCGTCGTCATACTTGAGTCCCGCCCAATTGCCAGCAGGCTTAACCACGACATAGCGGGATGCTGCACCTGTGGTCCCTGCGGGTTGCACCAGGAACTTAATCGTATCTGTGCTGGAATAGAGTTTCAAGGCGGCTTCGCGCGCGCGCTTCTGGTCAATCTTAAAGATCTGCCGGTCGTATGTAAGCCATCCGTTGGTTTCGACTTCGACGTCGGTCGTCTGAGTGTATACCGCCGCGCATAGGCCAAGCGGGATGAGACCGCGAGCCTTGACGAGGAGGTCCACGTAGGCATCGGTGACTTCTTTAGCCGAGTTATATTTGACGTAGCCCCAGTTGCCCTTGTCGAGCCAAGTATGACCAGCGACGGGTAGCCCAAGACCACCAAATTCTCCAAGAACTCCGGCTCGTTTGTCGTCGAGTTCAGGGACGCCTGGGCCGGGATAGACATGAATGTCGCTAACTGACCCGACGCCGTGGTCGGTCCAGCCAGAGGCGTTATTCACCAATCTTGTGGAATCTTTACGCTGGACAAATGCCGTGATTCGTTCGGTGTCATATTGACCCCAACCCTCGTTAAACGGCACCCACATGACGATGCTGGGGTGGTTCCAATGGGTCTCAATCATTCGCCCTAACTCGCTCTCGAACGCTTGTTTATTGAGAAATGGTTGTTCAGACATACTCGGCATGTCTTGCCACACCATGAGTCCCATTTTGTCGCAGGCATAGTAGTACCGCTCTGGCTCGACCTTGATGTGCTTTCGCAACATGTTGCATCCGTACCCTTTGATTGCTTTCAGGTCGAACAGGAAGCAGTCTTCGGTTGGGTAAGTGTGCAAGCCGTCGGGGTTAAAACCTTGGTCAAGCGGACCGTACATAAACGTCGGAACGTTATTTAGCATCAAACGATTGATGCCGTTCTCGTCTTTTCCGACTTTGATTTCTCTCACGCCGAAGTAGCCGCGTACCTCATCAAGTTGGTCGTCCCCATCTCCGACGGACACCTTGAAGTCGTAGAGGAACGGGGTGTTGGGTCCCCAGAGTTTCGGATTTGGGATTCGTCCTTCGAAAACAACCGGATTTGGCAAACCGCCTTTTGGTCGTTGCTCGGCTTCAAGCGAAGCTCCCGGAATTCTGAGCCGAATGACCGGATCTTTGAATTCGCCCGGGATGTTGACCATGATTTTAAAGGAGCCGTCAACTTTCGTTTCGACTCGGTACGACTTGATGTGTCGTTCGGCGACCGGTTCGATCCAAACTGTCTGCCAGATTCCGCTCGTTCCGGTGTACCAAATGCTTTGGGGTTTCAAGACTTGCTTGCCGTTTGGCTGCCCGCCCGTGTTGCCCGGGTCCATTGCTTCAACGCGTAGCTTTTGGGTGCCGACTTTGGTCAGGAAGGGGCGAATATTGAAGGAAAATCTGTCGTAGCCACCCTGATGAGAGCCAATAAATCGGTCATTGACATAGACTTTGCAAGACCAATCAACCGCATCAAAGTGGAGGAGAACTTGGTCCTTGTCCCATGCCTTTGGCACGGCAAACTCGCGGGAGTAGATCAGAATGTCTGACGGCTGGACTTGG
>JAYVXG010000560.1:0-12499 GCA_043785475.1 Armatimonadota bacterium | reverse complement strand
GAGTTCAGGAGTCTGCGGAACATCAACTGGGATTACTTGGATATCGTTCATGGTTTCTCTGTTTGGATGTAGCTCTCAATTCCTTCACCTTCAACTTGGATGCTGTTCCTGTAGTTCTTGAAGGCTCTGAGCCGAATGTTCAGCCATTCGGTTAGCACATCCTCATCGGTAAAGAGGATTTCGGCGAAGAGGTTTAAGCGGTCCTCATCATCGGTCCAACCGCGCAAATACTTGACGAGCCAGCCTCCAGAGACTTCACGTATTGCAAATTCAAAACGCGAGTCCATGGAGGCAAAGTCGTCTTGATCCATTTATGGCTTACTCTTCCTTGCCGTCCATCAAAGCGATTCTCAGGGAATTACCTTGGAAGCTGATCGCCTTGAGCTGATCGTTTATTCGCTGGCCGTGATCCTCAATGAAGCCAAGAACATCTTGCTCTGGGTTTGTGGCCAGGATCGAAACGACAGGAAGCACGAACTGTGCAGCCCTTCCTGTCAGCCGCTTGAGGAAGTCGCCGACAGTTCCAGCGATAGGGTCAATCTCAAAGATCGTAGCGTGCTCATCACCCTGGGCGGATCCTGAGAATTTATCTCCGCGTTGATCCCAGTCGTGAAGGTGTGGGCTTGTGCCATGGACGATTTGTAGTTTGAGGCTTATCATTGTCCTCCGTTTGAGCCTGGTGTGGCTGGGATCGGAGCAATGACGGTCAGTCGATCATTGAGTCCACCGATAAAGGCAGCGTTGTCGCTTGACACTTTTGCGGCGGAGTTGATTCTGTCAATGGTTGCTTGGTCGGCTCCACGAGAGACCAGTTTTTCGACGCGAGTTACCGAGTCGGCTGTAGTGGCAGCAACCTTAGCTTCGGCGAGCTGATTGGTTTCGAGGTTGGCGAGTGCGGTTTGTAGCATGGTTAGTTTCCTTAAAATGCCAATCGCGACAATTAGAATCGCAATCAGCAAAAGCGTGTGAAAGTCAGGGTGAAACATTAGGTCCTACTATTGGCATTAAGCCAAACGTGAAGGTGAACAAGACGATAGAAAGCTCTCAGCTCGTTAGCTTGGCGCATCCAAATGCGAGCACGAACATCTTGACTTAGCCAACGATATATCCAGTGGTATCGAGTTGACTTCCAAAGAGCATGATAGTCAGCTTCGAAATGGTTGCCAAGTGTCGAATAGTACGAACCGTTCGGAAGAAGTCTCATTCCCTCACAAATGGAGCCAGTGCCTTAACGATTCCTTTGAACAGAGCGTCTTTGGCCTGCTGGTTAGGCGGCAATTGCTCGTAAGGGACAAGGCAATGGTGAGTCTTGGCAGCTTCGTCTCGGCCGTTTGGACCGTAGTGCCAGCCATCGGCAAACATCGCTTCCATCCACTGATCGTGCTGGGTGGAAGGGTGCGCGTCAGGATTGGCGATATTCCACTGGACTCCCGAGATCATGCGGTCTTTATGCTCCTGGGAGCAAAGTGCCCACGTCTCGTGATCCTCGGTGCTTGTGGTGTAGCAAAGCTCTCGGTTGGCCATGTGGGCGATTGAAGCTATTTGTTCGATGGTCATGATTGTTTGTTTTCCTCTGTCTTGGGTTCTTCATCCTCGCCACTCGGTCGAAGTTTCTCAAGGTAAGTCTTGAGGAAATCGGTCTGGATCCCGAGTCGCCCTCCATTCTCAAGGATAGAAATGCACTCAGAGAACAGAAAGCCGCTACAGGCAATGGCTGCGATTGTCATCTTGAACGTGCCGCCGTTGAGTGCGATCTGGATCACGGGAACGAACGGACCGATTACAATGCCAAGGGCAACGATTAGTGCCATTCCCATCTTTCGGAACATTCCGTCCCGGGCAACCGATGAGTTCAGCGACCTTGACTTGATCGCGCACATGACTCCCATCAAGAAGTCAATGAACATCGCTATGCAAAACGCGTAGAACCATGGCTCCGAAAGAGGCCATTGGTCCTTAACCAGATAAACGTAATCCATCGGCACCTACGCAGCCCTCATCGAGTGGTCTCTGACGAAACTGTCGAGTGGCGTTCCGAACATGTAAACACTGAGGTCCGCGTCGTTGTCGCAGCCTGCCACTCGGTGTGGTGTTGGTCCCTGACCGTCTCCGGTGTATTGCCAAATGGCAAGCGACTGGCCTTTGATCGTCTCGGGTTTGTTTGGACCGTAGCGACTGCCCCAACCTGGGCACTTCCTCAGAATCGAGTTCGCGGCGATCTGGCCCTTACTCTCCAGCTCGAGCAACAACTCGCCATAGTAGAGAACCGGGAGGCATCCAGTCTGCCCGAGGATGTAGCTCACAAAGTCCTCAGCTTGGCGAACCGTCATCTGCGAAGCGGTGTACCGCTCGAAGTCGAGCACCATCAGCCAACCAGGTTGAATAAGGCTTAGGAACTTCTTGGCCTGGCTGACTCCATCGGCGTTTCCACCAAAGTGGTAAGCGCCCACGAGCAGTCCTGTGCTGGCAGCTCGCGCCGCATAGGACTGAACGCTCTTGCCAAACTTGTCCTTGATCCACTGGACTGCGGTGTCAACGAAGTTGAGCCCTTGGCTGGACTTGAAGATGCAAAGCTGGATACCTGCGCTCTTCATCTGCCAGAAGGAACTGATGTTGTCGCCGTGGTAGCCGTCGAATATAGTTGGTGTCATAGTTGGTCACGCATAAAAAAGGGCCCGGCGGGGAGACCGGGCTTGGGAGACGGGATTAAGATGTTATCGAGCTTCGATTGGATCGCCAACGCCAGGGTGTCCGTGATTGATGTCCATGATTGAAGTCGTTTGGGCCGGTGTCTGATTCATCAGCAAGATGTTCTGAGCTTGCAAGAACTGAATCTGGTCGTTCTTCACCTTCAGCTCGGACTCAAGGATTTGGATCGTCTGCTCGTAATTGCAAACATGCTTGCTTGGCCTAACGAAGGATCGCCAAAGCGATTCGGCGAGTTCTTGAAGAGGATGATCTTCATGTCGGCTGAAACATTGGTGACTTGCAAAGGTCATAGAAGGTGAACATTCTTCACCTTCCTTTCGCTCTTCCCAAACAAGCTTTGCGGTCCAAAGCATGGACCGATCTTCTGGGCGAAACTTGCTCTCAGCGTGAAGAATCAACTTATGTTGATCGTTTTCAGCGTCATACCAAACGACGGCGCGGAAGCCCTTGAATGGGATTCCCAACATCTCATCGTGGCTGATTACTTGCTTCTGGGTTACGGCGTACATCATTCCTTCTCGTTGCGAGCAATCGCGGCGTTCGCCATCATCACGGCTTGCTCAAGGTTGGTGAGGGCAACGGATTGCTCCCGGCTGACTGGCGTGTGGGCAACGATAATGTAGGCAAGCTCTTTCGCCTTGTCGCGGATTCGTTGGTACCGCTCCACTTGATCGCCAATCGGCGCGTGGTAGCAGTAATCGTTTTCGAGTCGATCAACCATCTTGGGGTCGAACGGGTATTTCGGTGTTTGTCCTTGCATAAATGTCTCTTTTGGGAAGTCAGAAAACTGTCGTTGTGGATTTTAGGCGGACTTGTACGTCTTGGGAGAAAAGGTAGCGAGTCGATTTGCTGTTCCTGTTCTCCAGTTACCGAAAATGCGGTCCCGTCTCTTGGCTGTGGTGATCTGCCTCTCGGTGTGAACCTCATGGCAAATGAATAGTGGCGTAAACGTGTTTGCTCTGCAAACGGGGCAAGGTAGCTGACTGAACTGCATTACATGTGCCCTTGGTCTTTCATCCATTGCGGGATGTTTCGCCACTCTGCAAGGGTCATCGGTAACATTGGCAGTCCGTTGGCACCCTTAAATGAACGGCGTTGTTGGATGTCATCTTCAAGTGCGATCACCTCTTCCTGACTCATTGCTGCGATCTGAGCGTGGGCGTACCCGCACCATTCAACCATTTCAGCGTCAGTCTTCGGTTTTGGCTCAACGTCGTTGTGACTTAGTTCCGGTCGATCAAGTTTGCAAACTGGGCAACCCTCACCAATGCACTCGTTGAAATGCTCGTAGGTGACGATAGCGGCTTGCATGAGCATTTGAATATTGTCGTGGTCCTTCTTTGACAGTTGCGTGATGCTCTTCAATCCGCCAACGACATCTTGAGTCAGCCCGTCGAGTTCAACGGCGAGTGCGCGTTCGGACTGGCCGTCCATGTTGAATCGTGCAACGCATTTGCCTTCCGTGAGTTCAAACACTATCGTTGCGGGCTTCATTGGCTCTTTCATTTCCTCGGCCAACGCTTGTCGCTCATCCGGCCAAGCCACACAAACAACGCGACTCCACCACTCGCCAACGCAAATTGAATCAATCCTTCCATCACTTTCAGCCAAGCCAAGGCACCTGCGGGCGCAATGCTCTCCGTGTAGGAGTGTATAGCCTTGAATCTGTGAACGTGTACAAAAGCCCTATTTTTGGTGTTACTCTGCTGTCACAAATATTAAGTGCCAAAGAAAAAAGGCGAAAAAGTCCGTTTCAAGTGTCTACAATTCTATGATTAGCGTATACACTATTCTTAGCGGTGTCCACTAGCCGCAGGAAACAACAAAATGTCAAAGCTCGAAACTAAAGACAAAACAAGATCAATCGACTGGGATGCAGTCATGTTCACCTTCTCGTTCGCCATGATCATGCTCTTCATGCTCTTCATCTGCTACAAAACCTTCCAGATGTACACGATGCCTTTCGCGTGGGATGTGAAGAAGTAATGGAACAAACTCAGAACTTCATCTGCATCATTGCAGGCTTGCCCGAGGATTGCTACGATGACGGAATTCGATTCGGACGCTACAATGGCTTCCTTGACAAAGCCGCAGTCGAACTATTCATCGGCGGAGAGATGGATCTCCTTGATTCAGAAGACGAGGACGATAACTGGAATCCGGCAGCCCAATCCCTTGAGGAATACTTGCAAGGCCAACATGACCAAACGAGAGTGAGAGTCTCTACCTTCCTTGATGAAGGATATGAGTGCGAGCCTAAACTTGGGGAAGGTTCGGTCATCGAAGGTGGTCCCTCGAAGCGATATGGCATCGAGTGCAAACTCGCCGGCGAAGTTCAGTGCGTTTGGGGTAACTGTGCTGGCAACGTAGGTCTGGTTTACGCTCTCATCGAAATGCTCAAAGAGAACGGCGAGTACGAGGATTACAAGGAAGCGTTAGCTGGATACACCTTCGAAGCGACTCACATCACCTTGCTTGGCAACCAAGGAATGAAATGGGAGTACAAGTTCGTTGAGGTATGGAGCAACCTGCTGATTAACGTTCAATTGGAACTCGATCAAGAATTTGTGAACGACGTACTCATAACTGCATTCGAAGGCGGTATCGGTTACTGGTGTCGATCAATGGAAGAACTCAGCGGCAACCGTGGCAAGGACGCATTGAAGCCTGACTACTTTGCTCCTGCTGGCTTTGAGTGGAGATTCCAAGACGAGGATAAGAACTGGATCGAGAAGACTTTGACCATCGACACATTCATAGAAGGAATTGAGAAATTCCTTGGGCGGGCTGATTCTAAGATCACGACTGACGAACCTGGCAAGCTTTACGCAGGTGATATCGATGCTAACGATGCTGACTCAATCGTTCAACTCGCAATCTTCGGAGACTACGTTTATGGTTAGCCTCGCTCCAAATTCTCAACTCGCCTTTGCCAAGTATCAAGCTTGGCTGGGCGAGTGCCCTTCTGACTTCGAAGGTGCCATCAACTCAGCGACCGAACATTGCGAATCCCAAAGCGACGTCTGTGAGCTGGAACTGCTCATAATGAGGCAGGGACAATGAGCACAATCGTTCGAAAGAGAGTTGACCTAAAGGCACCATTTCTTGCCAGCAACGAAATCACAATCGTTTGGGATGAGCTTGAGAAGTACTTCTATTACTTCGAAAAGGATGACGGCGAGGGTGAGTTCACCTACTTCGTTCAACCAACGGATTATCCGTTTCCTTGGAAAGCTAGTGAGTGTGAGTTAGTTGCCAGCGTTGATGTTCGTGGCACGGTATTCCACCTCATTCGGGTCAAGTGATGCCAAGGGGAGGTAAGCGCATCGGAGCTGGTAGGAAGAAGAAAGAAATACCACCTGAAGATGTCCGCAAACTCCGCTCGATCCGCGTGACGGACGCCCAGTGGGAGAAAATGCTCAAAGCACTGGCAGAATCTAAGAAACCCCCTGAATAGGGGGTTTTCTCATGTTTGAGCCTAAAAACGAGCCATTTAATTGACCGTAGCCACGTTTTAACGTGGTCTCACGTATTCTGAGACCCTCCATTTTCAGCCCATTTGAGCATAACTGACTCTTTAATCGTCATCAATTAAAAAGTCAGTTAATGTCATCTGAAACCCGAAACATATTTGAAGAGGTTTTGCCGTTGCTAATTTTGGTCAGGCTTTTTGACCTGTTTCGTGAAGTGCCAACAATTGCAGTGAGCGCAGAGATAGACGCTCCCGCGAAAGGCTCGATTGGCTTCAGCGCATGACTTCTGTGTCGGGAAAGGGACCTTGCCCGTCATTTCACAGGTGCCGTCGGCATGTTGAGTCAATATCCTTTTACGCCAACCTGAGTTACCAGTGTCGCGAAAGTTCTTCTCGATCTTCATCCACTTTGCCCCACGTTTGCGGAGCCTTCTTCTGCCTCCATCGTCACGGCCTGGCCTGTAACCCATGGCTACCTTAACCGGTCGGTTGTGATTCCATTGTCATGGATGATTCGAAGCACGTTCCGATGCATTGAATCCCACGCCATTCGCTCAAAGTACTTGTCGAGAATCTTGGAACGCTTTTGCTCGTAGATTCCCGTGCGTGGATAGACCCATAAGAGCCTGGTCTTGGTTGATTCCCAGTCTTCACGGCTCATGTTGACGCGCATCGCGACCTCAATTGCCATTGCCATAACTGAGACCGGTGAGAGCATGTCTTGAGTAGTGCTGGGCAGCGAGACTCGCTCCAAACCGAAATAAACCCATTGCTTGCCCTCTGGCCTTTCTGCCTGAGCGAGAAGAGTATTCGTGCGCGTATTGTGCCACAACTTCACGTTGAACGCCGTTTCGCCGAATATAGCCGTAAGCGTTGGGCATGGCGACTTCTCCTTGCGAGAGAGCGTGTAGCTTGCCCAAATATCGAGGGCGTTCTTCGCCGCTTGGTACCTCGGCGAGTAGAACCTCTTGATTCTCTGTTTGTCATTATCTGGTTTATCCATAACAACCTCCATCCCCAAAGCGATCAACTCTCGTTTCCTCCAACGGCATCCATGAATTGCTTAGCTGGATCTCCACCTGGCGTAAGCGGCGAAGTTTCGAGCATGATCATGGCGACTCTTGGTTCGATTCCACCACAGGCATCGAGCCACGCTTGGATTCTTCCGGCGGGTACATCGACCTGGCACTGCTCAATCACAAGATCCCGCAAGTCCTCAAGAGTTTTAGGTTTAGCGTTGACTTCTGGCGGTGATTCATCCTCGATTCCGGACAACTCGAATGGCGGTTCCAAACTACCGTCAAAGGCCGGCTGCGTCTCGCTCGTCTGTTGGGCAGGCGTATAAGCGGCAGTATCCGATTGGAACGATTGCAAACAGATAGCCCGGCGAACTTCAAGGAGCTTGGCCTGGTTGCGAGTGGGACCTGGCACAAGGAATACCTCGTTGTCGATCAGAACTCCGTGCGGAACGCCATCATGAACGCCAAGCATGATGATTCCCGCTTTGACAAGGGCATCGAGTACTCCGTTCACAAACGGCAAGGCGTCAGCCAGGCGGTTCATCGGGAACATTTCAAGCGCGAGTTTCTCCGGCCGCGCGTCGAAGACGCCTACGGGATCACACTCGAAAAGGAGCCGTGGCAATGTCGCTTGCTCCTTTGGCTGGAGCGAGTTGAAAATGGGATGATTTTTGAACTTTGAATTGAGTCTGATTGAACTAGCCATGGTTTTCCTTTTCTTGGTCGGAGGCAACCATCATTTGAGCCACTTTCTTAGCGTGGCGCTGGATGTCAGCCTCGGTGATGATGATGTCGCTGGTATCCGAGATTCTTCGCATTCCAGGTTGAGATTTTGTTGGGGCAGGCAACGCTTTGACCTTCGGTGCCTTCATGTAATCCGGGAGCCTAGCAATTGCCTCGCTCTCAGTCAGAGCGTTTGGATGCTTCCTGCGATCGCACAAGATGAGCTGGTCGGTCCCTTCAGGAACGATGTAGCCAACACACTGCGCGGGCACAACCTCGGTCGATGCTCTGAACCTCGAAAAGGCCGTGGCGAACTCGGCCGCGGTTGGCCACCACTTGAGCGAGCGTCTAACCTCGGCGTGGTGATCGACTAGGTTCAAGTGATCCACTCCCAGCTCGAGACAATCTTCGACGTAGAAGGCGACCTTTTGCGCGTCGTCAAGGTCGAACTTGCACTCCTTGGGCTTGATGATTCCTGCGGTTTCGTAGAGCCCGAGAACGAATGTGACGGCTTTCCAGAGATCTGGATTGTTTGTCGCTAGATTCGATTTCCACGCTTCGATGCTGCTTGGTCTTTCCTTTTTTGCGAGATTGCTCATGTTGTCCTGATTGCGTCCTGGTACCGGCGTTCGGTAGCTTCTTCGAGAGTTTCTTTGGGCTTTGGTGGTGGTTTGCCCGGTGGACCATCGCGAGCTTGCCAGCCATCGACGGCGGCTTTCCAGTCGGTGAGAAGTCCGTTGCGAGTCTGCCAACGAGTCCGGCCATAGTGGGCAATGAATTTTTCAGCCTGAGAAGCTGGATCCGAGATTCCGCGAAGAGTCATGTACTCGCAAACTTCCATCGGTGAAGGCGGTCTCCATGCTCCAGCTCCAGAAAAAGTCGCGCCCGCGCTTTCTCTCTCTTCCTTAGTTGGTAGTGAAGATGAATATGGTTTAGCGGTTGCTAAGCTATTGCTATCTTGTTGCTCACTTATAGCTATGCTATTTTCGTTCGGTAGCTCAGCTTCGTTCTTGCCTCCCCACCTTTTCTCGGCGGTAGCTCTTCCGCCTTGGCTCTTCTTGGCTAGGTTCTCAAGTGCTTGAACTCGATCTCTGTCAACTCTTGGGTTCTTTCGCACATTGTCGGATTCAGGGAAGCACTCTTCGAGGAACTCTTCGAACTTGGCCCACTCTTCGCTATCTGCCCGGCTCAATCTCTTGAGCTTGTCTGGCGATGACGGCAGTGAGCCATCCTCCCATTGCACCATGCAAAGCCTAAAGAAGATTCCCTCAGCTGTGACGCTCATGAGTTGGACCGTCGATGACGACATCCAATCACGGTGGTAGTGCTGCATGTAGGGCAGCGGACTAGGCATTTTCTTTTAGCTTCTCCCGGATTGCGTTGATGTGATTCAGAAGTTGGTGGTAACGGTCCAATCGGCAACCGTGCATAACTGTCTTGTGGTCGTGGCCAGTGAGTTTGCCGATAGCTTGGTAGCTATTGCCTTGCATCCGGAGGACGATCCAAAAAGCGTGGCGAGCATCAACGACGGTTGGTAGAACCCGTCCATCAAGGAAGTCGAAGATATTAACATCGAACTGGGCAAGGCACTTCATGAGAACCCGCTTTTGCTCGGTTGTCATGTTGCCTGGCGGATAAGGGCAAGGCTTGTGTTTCACGCCACCACCTGATCCCGCAGATCAACGTAAATACGTCGTAATTGACGTGCTTTGATTTCGAGTGCGGCGATAACTTCGCGGGTCTTTTTGTCCCTTAGGGCGTTTGCCCACTCCCGGTAGGCTTCGTTGTATTCGGCTCTTGCCTGACTAACTCTATTCATTGATCTCCCTTATGAACAGCAATATGCCGTTCTTCCCAAAATGCTCTTTCTCGGTGGCGAGCTTCACAAAGTCGCCCCACTTGACGTCGTGGCGGGTGTCCCCGCGCAAAAGCTTCGCGTCGACCAGGCCGTCGATGGCAGCCTTGAGCGCGTACGTTGCGTTCTGCTCATCGTCTGGCCGGTAGATGGCGTCCTTCTTCTTCATGACCACCTTGTTCTTGCGGCAGGCCCTCTCAAGGTGAGTAAGACCACACCACCAAACGTGCGTGATCTGGACTTTGCCTTTGATTGGAGCAAGCTTTGCCATAAGAGTGACGAGGTGAACCTCGCTTCGATATTCTTTGACGGCGGCGGACTTAACCATCCGGTGAACGCCTTGCTGGGCAGTGAGCGCCCTGGGCGGCAAAGGGATCGTTACAACGACGGTCGGCTGATACTTCCTCAAGAGCTCAAGCATCTGAGCATCCTCCTTGCTAACCTCGCTCATAGTTGAATTCCTCCCAGAATTTGAGAAGGCCCTTGCGAGAAAGGCCTGGTGATCCGATGTGAGTGAATGAGATCGTGCCGCAGTTGTTCGACTTGATCTTGACCTTGTTCCCAGTAGATGTTTCCCGCCATGTTTGTCCCTTCCGTGGTTGCTTCAATTTAAGTTGGTCCCTCCCCCGAATCTTCTCCATCGCCCCATAATCCGTTGGTGAATTCTTCCCACCAAACGAAGAAGCCAACGAGAAGCCCGATGATGATCAGCGCGCCTCCCGTGGCTACCATGAGCATGTAAAAGTCATTCATCGATTCACGTCCAGAGACTTGTGTCCATAAAAACACGAGCAAGGATATTTGGTTAAAAAAAAGAGCGGCGTCATAACATCGCGAACTCCTTAACCCCCAACGAGTCGAGCATTTCTTCCGCCCAAGGAAACCGGTATTTTATGAGCAAACCGGTATTCGGGAAGTGCCACTTCTCGAACCAGCCCATAAGTTCTTCGTCTCGATAGCCTATCTTCTCGACAATGATCGGAGAACCTTCCATGATCTCCTTTGCTCTTCTGTTTATGTGATCTCGGTAAGGAGTTCCAATCCCGAAATAAGGCTTCGGATCGTCGTCTTCACCGGCCCAACAATAAGTCGCCTCATCCCAAAGTTGTGTGCTGATCCACGAATCAGTCAGGTATGCCGCCGCATATTTCCAGACCAAATCTTTTTTGGTGTCTTCGTCTGGATATCTAGGCAAAGTCCCGATATCATCCTTGAAATACTCCTTTGCGTAAAGATGAACATATATGCTCATTTCCATTCGAGCCGCCGCCAATGCCGCCGCTTTTCTGTGAGGAAACCCCTTACCGTTCCAATAGTAGCGAGTGACTTTTTTAGAGACAATTTGACTCATGCTGCTAGCACCTTCTTTTGTTCATGGATCTGCCGATAGAGCTTCAAGAGTTCGAAGCACGTTTCGACTGCGGTAACCTCGTGCTCCTGGATGCCCTGGTCAGTGAGAGTCAAGAGCGAAGCGTAGTCAGGCTCAAACTCTCTTTGCTCGCCTGCTTGAGTCAAGGCTAGATTGCTTTTGGCATAGAACGAAACCTGGAGCTTTTGCTCCAGGTAGATGTTCTTCTTGCTCTTGAGATCAAAGACCCCACGGCCTTTTTTGGTCTTGATGTAGGCGTCTGACCGGCCATGCACCATGATCTCATCGTTGGCCACCTGAAACTCAGAGAGCAAGATTTCCGCTCCATTCTCAACGAGCCATGAGTCGATTGCAGTGAATTGGAAAGCCATAGTCGCCTTGTAGTGAGCAAGGGACTCGGTATCGCCAGTCGCGAACGCCTCAAGCATCGAGTGCCGCTGGGTTCCAAGCTTTGCCGCAACATTTCGAGCTTCCTTGGCCTCACTCCTGAGCTTTTCTGTCTTGGTTCGATGATTGAACTCCGTTCCATTGATGTCGCCCTTCTGGAAAGAATCGAGTTCCTTCTTGAAGCGCAGTACCGCCTTCTCAATTTCCCATGTGACAAGCTGCGGAGAAAGACCGATCGACTTGATGAGACCGGAAATACCCATGTATTCCCGGTCGTTGTAGCGAAGGTTGCCGTACTGAATATCAAGGGACATACTCTTCCTCCCTTCCGTCATCGTCCATATCAAGACC
Organism: Armatimonadota bacterium; assembly: GCA_043785475.1. Classification (GTDB taxonomy): domain Bacteria; phylum Armatimonadota; class Fimbriimonadia; order Fimbriimonadales; family Fimbriimonadaceae; genus Fimbriimonas. The sequence continues at coordinate 614 of JAYVXG010000560.1, read as the reverse complement.
TTCTTGCTCGACTACCTCACCCTCGACTACTTCTGTCTCTTGCTCGTCTTGTTCGACTCCGGAGACCTCGGCATCGACAAACTTTGCGAATTGCTCAGACGTCTCAATTCCTTCGAACTTGGACTTCAGTACTATCTCGGTGAAGAGAAGTCCTGCGCCGGCAACTTTGGTCTTGAGTTCTTCGACTTCCTTTGTCGTGAAGCCAAAGCCCCTCATGACTTCCTTCGCTTCGTTCTTTTGCGCCTCGGTGAGACCGTTATCAGGCTTTGGCGCGGCAAGTGCCGGAGCCGACCTGCCAAGCGCCGTGGCTCCAAACGTATCCGCCGGCATCGCGAGTGCCTGCTGGCGAACTCCCGCAAGAAGTTCAGGCAGGCTAACTGGTTGCGGGTCAATCTCGATCTTCACCACATAGAACTTTTCGTTATCTTCCTGCGGTCCGGTTCGCTTGGTTCGCTCTGTGATCGTAAGAGTTACGGGGATGAGTTGACCCATCATGCCCATTTGCTCTATCTGATCGAGAAGCCCAAGTACTTCGTCGGTGTACGTCTCCGATCCGGTGAGGAAGTGCCAAAGCCCAAGAGTCGGGAACTCAGTGAGGATGAAAGCAGACCGGG
>JAYVXG010000559.1:0-3948 GCA_043785475.1 Armatimonadota bacterium | reverse complement strand
GTCAGCTTTGGAACTTTGCGACTCAGATCAAGGAGACGATGGGTATAGATTTGGTCGAGAAACTGAAGACCCTCGGTGCGCCGAATCCGATCAACGTCCACGTCGCGGCTCCGGAGACGCAAGGCGGAACGGTGCATGCGCAGTTCCACACTGCTCCGGCGGTGGAGCCAAGCAAACCACCAGTACAGAGCTAGGATGAGGAAAATAAAGGATTATTCTGAAATGTTTCGACGGAGCCTGACAAACTCAAGAGCTTCTTCCAAACTTACGTCCCGCTCTGTCTCTTCCGATTTGAGTCCCGCGGACACCGCAGACTTTTCTTCGTCAGTCAGGACCTCGGAAGGGTTTGATTCAGGTTGTTCGATCATATAGATCCGAATTCATTGTAGAGCATCTTTGCAATTCTTTGGCTCGGGTCTTTTTACCATGAACAGCCAAGCCATTGACGCTCGTAGCAAAATGACTAATAGTCGTCATCAGCTCGTGAGCTATTGGGGCATCAAATAGCGATCAATAAATGCGATTGCTTGTCGACTATTTAGAAATTGACTCGGACTGAACAGTCCCGCTGTGGTTAGCTCCAGCGCCATGAGTATCGGTAGGGTGCGGTGTCCGAAAACACGCAGGAATTGCGACCAAGAAAAGTATGAGGGAGTTTCCGCCGACCTTTGTTCGAAAATTCCAACGACAGGCAAAGCCTGCGACAATAATTCCTAAAAGAAACCAAGCTATCATCAGCCAAGCTTTTTCGGGAAAGAAGCTCGGAACCAGAATCCTCAACCACACCATTCCCAATGACGTTGAATAGAGCCACCTTTCTGGGGACTGGACGCGATGAAACCAAACCGTAATTCCAGTAAGGATGATCGCACCTGTGGTCATCAATCCGGTTTGCGCCCATGAACTGCCTAACATGATCAAAATTGCCGGCAATATAGCCGCGATCGAAATCCAATCGTGGGTATCTTTTCTTCTGTTCTCGATTTGCTCGGTCGCTGTATTCATGAGCCGGCTCATTTTACGCCAATTCGGGTACAATCTGGCCTCGCAATAAGTGGGAGATCCTTCGGGGTCATGCGAACCACACGGTGATTCATGCGAATTAATAAGAAAAAAGAACGACACTCGTCGCGTTTCAAGACGCTGACAACTAAAGTCAACAAAGACACCCTTCTCACATTTGAAGAAGGCCTTGCCCAGGTCAAAGCAACCGCAAACGCAAAGTTTGTCGAGTCGATTGACATGGCAATCGTCCTCGGAATTGATCCTCGAAAAGGCGATCAAAACGTCCGTGGTCTGACAACTCTTCCTCACGGAACCGGAAAGGTCCGACTCGTAGCCGTCCTTGCAAAGGGCGACCTCGCAAAGGAAGCCGAAGCTGCTGGCGCCGACGTAGTTGGCTCCGAAGAGCTGATCACTGCGATCCAGAACGGAGGCAAAGAATACGACGGCAAGCCGCTGAAGTTTGACGTTATCCTCGCGACCGAAGAAATGGCCCCTCAAATCGGAAAAATTGGCCGAGCTCTTGGACCTAAGACACCGAACAAGCGCAACGGCACCGTCACCAACGCAATTGGTAACGCGGTCAAGGAAATAAAAATGGCAACCCGTGTCGAGTACCGAGCGGACAAAGAAGGCGTGGTTCACATGGCCATTGGAAAGGTCAACTTCACCGACGCTCAATTGGCAGAAAACTTCCTCGCCGGATTCGGCGCGGTCCTTAAAGCTAAGCCATCCAGTTCAAAGGGACGATACATCAGAAGCATCACAATGAGTGCCACGATGGGTCCTGGGATTGCGGTTGATCCAACCTCTGCCTCCAAAGCTGCTGGCTAAACCCAGACAGTTAATTTTATGAAAAGACTTCCAATCAGTTGGAAGCCTTTTCTTTTTGCCCAGAAAGGACGTAACATCGTTTTAGCTCCACTTTAGGATCAACGATGATTCCCATTCGCCCAAGCCTCCTTTTCGTTCTCGCGATAGCCTGTCTTGGCGTTGGGTTAGCACCAGGTAGTGTTCAAAACAAAAGAAAACCGGTTGCAACGATAAAGTCGGTTGACTACAATCGCGACGTTCGACCAATCCTGAGTGATCACTGCTTCAAGTGTCACGGGCCCGATGGCAAAGAAGTGAAAGGTGACCTACGCCTCAGCGATGCCAAAGACGCAACCCGCAATCGAGATGGCACATTCGCGATCAACCCAGGGAAGTCGTCTTCGTCGATTCTGATGCGAAGAGTTAAGATTGGCTCCGATGACCCAATGCCGCCGAAGGACTCGGGAATGCCGCCCCTTTCTGCCGAGCAGGTTTCGATCCTCAAATCTTGGATCGATCAAGGTGCAAAGTATGAGAAGCATTGGGCTTTCGTTCTCCCAAAAATGCCAACAGTCCCAATTGTAAATGGTCCTGCGGTGGTGCGAAACCCAATCGATAATTTCATTATAGAGAAGCTAGAAAAGAGAGGGTTAGGTCAGGAGAAAGAAGCTGATTCAGCAACGCTTCTGCGCCGAGCGAGCCTGACGTTGACCGGACTCCTTCCCACTCCGGAAGACATGATTCAGCTCGCGAAAGACACCAAACCAGGTGCCTACGAACGGTCCATCGACCGGCTTCTCGCAAGCGAGCGATACGGCGAGCATCAAGCTAGGTATTGGCTCGACGCAGTTCGCTACGGCGACACTCACGGGTTGCATGTCGATAGCGAACGAGGAATTTATCCTTATCGAGATTGGGTGGTTCGCGCATTTAATCAAGACATGCCGTTCGACACGTTTACCAAGTGGCAATTGGCCGGCGATTTGATGCCAAATCCAACACTTGATATGAAGATTGCAACGGGTTACGTTCGAATGAACCCCACTACGAATGAAGGGGGCGCGATCGAAGAGGAAGTTTTGGTTCGAAACACTTTTGACCGGGTCGATACGATGTCAACCGTATTTCTTGGCATGAGCGTCGGTTGTGCGAAATGCCACGACCACAAATTCGACCCCATTCCCACCAAGAGTTACTATCAGCTCTATGCCTTCTTCAATTCAACGAAAGACGAGCCGCTCGACGGCAACTTCCTGAATCCTGAACCAACCATCCTTGCCCCGAGCCCCGATGAAGACAAGACGCTACAGAGTGGCATGGCAAAAATTGCAAAGATTGAAGCCGATACCAATGCAACCGAAGCCGAGGCTTGGATCGCAGCAAATCGAATTCCACCAACCAAAACTGGCGATTGGGAAGTGTCGGACCCTTACGTTTACAAGAGCGCAGACATCGCGTTTAATACCGACGAAAAGCCCACAAAATGGAAACCAATCAAGGTCGTTGCCGGCGTGGACACGCCCGTGGTCGGAAAGGACAACTCCGCTGGCTACTTGCGCTCAACGATCTTTTCAGAAGTTGACGGTGAATTGACCCTCCGGCTCAGCAGCGACGACGGGATCAAAGTCTGGGTCAACGATAAACTTGTCCACGCCAACAATGCCGCTAGAGGCGTCGCGACCGCGATTGACGTCGTGAAGATCACGGTCAAAAAGGGGCATAATCCCATTGTCGTTAAGATCGTTAACATCGGCGGACCCGATGGTTTCATATTCCGATCTGGCACGGACAAGGGAACGAGAATCGAGGAAGCCTTTACCAAGAAGAATCCGTTGCTCACCAAGCAAACGTATCTAACAGATGGACCGGCTACTCCCGCGTCCCTGCAATATCGGACTGTTGTTGAGCAAATCGCCAAGCTTAAAGCATCAATCCCTCACACGATGATCGCCGAAGAGCTACCGATGCCTCGGCAGGCCTATATTTTACGCCGGGGCGAATACACGCTTCGAACCGATAAGGTTGAACGCGGAGTGCCATCGGCGTTTGGCGAGTTGCCACCGGGTGCCCCGCTCAATCGCCTAGGTCTTGCTCAGTGGCTAACGGACAAGAAAAACCCCCTGACGAATCGGG
>JAYVXG010000558.1:0-12516 GCA_043785475.1 Armatimonadota bacterium | reverse complement strand
TTTGAGGTGGTAGGTGCCTTCTCGTTGTTTAAAATCCGACATGCCGCCGTCAAATGAAACACGATTCTCTAATTTGCCAACGTCTGGCAGTTCAAACCTCTTCTCAATTTCCGAGCGAAACAGGTCAAAGAACTTTGGGCGTCCGGCAGGGAATTTCCATAGATTGCTGATCGTTAACGTATTATTCCAATCGAGGATCGCCATCTTAGGACTGGGAATTAGCGGCGGAATCGATTCGTCAGGAGTGACGCCGTCTTTGATCCGAAAAGGGCTGATATTAAGCTTCTTGGACTCGCCCTTCGTTTGGTTTTGGACCGCAATTGTGTACTCCACATGTATTTTAGTGGGCGTACCTTTTGTGACCGGAAGGGCGGAAACGCCTTGCCAATAGACCGGAGATTCTTTGGCCCAGTCTTGATCATATTTTCTACCATCGAATGTTGAAACAGGCTCGCTAGAGTTGATGGTCAAATTTGCAATTGCGCTGGACAAGATGGTTTCTTTGGCCGGAGATCCAAGGATTCGCTTGTCGAGCCCACCGACGGGCGGAAGCTGAGGGAGGGTTCGGCTAGACCCGTCAAGAGTTACTTTGCCATTTTGAAAAGGAGGGACCCAGGTTAGACCCTGATTGAGCTCAATCAACGCAACTTCATTTCCGTTCCAATTGAAATTGAAGTCGGCTATTAGTCGGTTACCATTTCTGCGATATGTTATGGTTCCGTAAGCGCTCCCATCATTAAAATTCAACTGAATGGTGTTGTCGTCGAGCTTCTTGATTTCTTGATCTTTCCACCGAGAACTGTAGTACCCCTTCGTCCAACCCGGAGCATAGTATTGGAATCCAGAACCCTTGATGATCGGGATTCCCTTGGCGACTATGGTCAAACCTTCGTGCAAACGAACGTCGAAATCAAAGTCGGCGTTCGATAACTGATGAATGAATAACCAAGCAAGCACACTCCTATCTTACGTTCGAAATCGCGATTTCGAACTTGGATGTTGCATAAACCAGTCTTGAGAGTTCAATTCTACACTTCCTTTCTTCCTCTCTTTTACGTAGCTTCCGGTGGAGTTGAGCCGCCATGATTTCTCGGTATCGTTCAAGCTATTTTCAAGAATATGGCTTCGGATGTGGAGTTTTAGGTTGAGATCGAGGACTGGCGCGAGAACTTCCACTCTGCGATCCAGGTTCCTCCGCATGACATCGGCACTGCCGATGTAGACCTCCGGGTCTTTGTCGTTTTCAAACCAATAAATTCGGCTGTGTTCAAGAAAACGACCGATCACAGACATGACCGAGATATTCTCACTCATTCCTTTCACCCCAGGTCTGATGCAACAAACTCCTCTGACGATGAGATCGATTTTCACTCCTGCGTTCGATGCTTCGTACAGTGATTCGATTACTTCGGGATCAACGAGTGCGTTCACTTTCCAGAAAATGCGAGCCGGCTTCCCGGCTTTTTTATTGCTGATTTCCCGTTGAATTTTCCCCAGAATTCCTTCTCGCAAATTGACGGGAGCTACTAGTAGCTTTCGATACTGTGACTGTTTACTGAATCCAGTCAAATAGTTAAACAATTCGGCGATGTCCTGGGTAATTTCTTCGTCGCACGTAAATAGACCAAGATCGGTGTAAAGTCGGGACGTGGCCGGATTGTAGTTTCCAGTTCCGATATGGGCGTAACTGCGGAGTCCATGTCCTTCCCTTCGGACTATCAGACACAGCTTCGCATGGGTCTTCATTTCGCTGAAGCCATACGTTACGTGGACTCCCGCGCGCTCCAGCGCTCTTGCCCATACGAGGTTATTGCTCTCGTCGAAACGTGCCTTGAGCTCCACCATTGCCGCAACCTGCTTGTCTTCCTCAGCTGCATCCAGCAGGCTTTCGACAATTCGGGACTCAATGCCAACACGATAAAGGGAAATCTTTATTCCGAATGCCTTCGGGTCTTCGGCAACCGAACCAACAAACTCTTCGACCGGACGAAACGAATCATATGGATGGTGCAGGAGGACGTCTTTTTGAGCAACATGCTCAAAAATTGACTTGTGGGTCGAAAACTGTTCAGATAGGTACGGCTGATGGGGAGGATATTTTAAGCCAGGCTTATCGATTTTCGCGAACTCCCATAGAACCTCCATCCCCAGCGGCCCATCAATTTCCATCAGATCTTCTTGGTCTAAAACCAGTAGCCGAAGCAGAAGTTCTCTTGTGCTTTTGGGCATGTTAGATTGGACCTGGAGTAGCACTGGATCCCCGAACCGCCGCATGCGGATTGTTTCTTCGATAGTAGAAATTAGGTCAGCGGCCTCAAGTTCACGGATTTCGACATCCGCATCGCGAAGCACTCTGAACAAGTAAGCGCCTCGAATCTTGATGCCAGGAAAGAAGTTGTGAATATTTCGAATGATGAGATCTTCAAGAAACACAAAATCGTTTCGCTTTGGCGTTAGGCGAAGCGCGCGGGCGATGACGGTCGGCACCTTGACCCTTGCCAGACGGGGTTCTTCGCCTGGTCCTCCCAGTTCCACAACAATATTGAGCGATCGATTCGAGATAAAGGGAACGGATACGGCGGGGTAAAGCACAAGTGGCGTGCAAAGAGGAAAGACGTCGGCCGCGAAAAAGTCGTCGAGTTCCTCAACCTTCTCCGGACGAAGCGACTTGATTGCACGGATATGAATAGCTGATTTGTCGAGCAGGGGAATGATTTCGTCAACAAGGATTCTTGCTGCTCTTTGCCTCATTGGACCGCTCCGATCAGCAATCGCCTCAAGCTGCTCGCCAGCGGAAAGACCATCGGGAGAAAGTGTTTGAACTCCTGCTTCTACTTGCTCGATTAGGCCGCTCACGCGGACCATGAAAAATTCGTCGAGATTAGATTCAAAAATTGAGAGAAATTTGAGCCTCTCTAGGAGAGGATTGTCGTGGTCGGCTGCTTCATGAAGCACTCGCTCGTTAAAGTTTAGCCACGATAACTCGCGATTTAAGAATCGGGATTCGACTATTTCGGGTGCTTTCTTTTTGGGCTTACTCACGTTTTGATTCTCCCGGCGGCCATCTCCAATATCGCGCCTTCTCTCACCCCGAATTCACTAATAAGGCAATCCTCTACTCCGAAGTGTTCCATCAAAGCAAGGTAGACCAAACACCCGGGCAACAGTGTTCCTGCACGTTTTGGTTTGACGTTGAATCGGGACCCAATTCGATCGACAGATAATGCTTCAACTGATTTCCGCAGATATTGGATCTCAAACTTGGACAGCATCTTTTCTCCATCAGGATGAAGCGCGCGCCAGAGGCCCCGACCAACGCCTCCTGAAGCCACCGCAAGCTTTCCTTGGGTTTGAATTTTACAGTCCTGAAGCTTTCGCCGAATATAATTGTTTGCTGCTACTAATGCGTACTCGGGGCATGGGTTGATAAGGCCGGTTTCGGCAATAAGCCGACCCGTTCCTAGTGGCAGGGATACTTGATCAATAATTTTGTCATCGTCAACTACCGCGATTTGGGCACTGCCGCCTCCGACTTCGAACAAGATCTTGGCACCAAGATTTCGGGTGTCCAATTGGGTACCTCGGAAACTTAATTGCGCCTCGGTTGCCGGACTAATAATTTCGACTTTGACCCCGGTTTCCTTGAATATTTTTTCGAGAACCAATCCATGGTTCCGAGCCAATCGCGTCCCCTCAGTAGCGAAGACGTAAAAGCCGTCCACTTTTTTGCTCGTGGCAATGCGTTTGAACTCTTTCACCGCAAGAGTTAACATTTCCATCACATCCTTTGGGATTTCACCGTACCGTGTGACCACCTCGCCGAGGGGAATCCATTCGTTGAGGTTGTCGACTCTCATGACTAATTCGCCGTCGGTTGCGGCCACCAGAAGATGGGCGGTATTGCTGCCAATATCAGCAGCGGCAAATGTGCGAACCATATCTTAATAATGGTTGCATAATCAGTCATGCCTTATAGTCTTTTGTCGAAAGCAATGAGATTTGCCGTAGAAAAGCACGATGGCGACTACCGAGAGGGAGAGGGAGGTCTGCCCTATTCAACCCATCCAGTCGAAGTCTGCGTTGCCCTTCGATACATTGGTGGAGTCACCGATGAGGATATGTTATGCGCGGCAATGCTGCATGATGTTCTTGAAGAGACGTCGATAACATCGGCCGAATTGGAAGTTCACTTTGGCCCCAGGGTTTCCCAACTGGTTTTAGAGTTAACTCGAAGAGAGCCATCACCACATGAGGTGGTCAACCTCACGAAAGAAGCCGTGTGGGAACTTCGCTCGGGCATTTTGCTTGACGAGATATCACGGATGTCTCCGGATGCTCAGGCGGTGAAGTTAGCGGACCGTCTTGCGAATTTTCGGCAGGCTAAAATTACACGAAAAGCGGCGAAAATGAGACGATATGTGAGTCAAACGAAGCAAATACTCGAAATCATACCGAAATCGGTCAATCCTGGTCTTCGGAAGGCAATTGCTAGCGAATTAGCCTAATTAATCGGAAATTTCCATTCTTACTATCTTTTAGTTTGGATACCGTGCCAATATTAATGGCAACCCCCATCACACACGATGAATTGGGGATACCAACATGGAACCAAGCAGTACAAACTAGGATCGCTCAAACATCTTGACATGATCCGCAATTTAAGATCAGGAGAACGTCATGAGAACCGATGAGCAAGCCTTAGTGGATCGTCTTCCAAGCCTCGCGCTGGAAGAAGACAAGTACAAAGTCCGAGATAGCCTGGAGAATTTTCGACCAGAAGATCTTGCCGATGCAATTCAACGCTGTGACCTAGAAATAGGTTTGGCGATTCTGCGCAAATTGGATGCCGAGACGGCCGCATATGTGCTGGTAGAACTTCCCGAAGACACGTCTCGTTCAATTATCGATGAACTGCCAGACACAACCGTAGCTCACTACCTCGACATTTTGCCGATGGATGACGCCCTTGGACTGCGCGATAGTTTGTCTCCCGAACGATTTGAAGCACTACTTCACGTGATTCCCGACCAGGATGCTCAGGAAATCCGGCGTCTTCTGAGCTATCCAGAGAATTCGGCTGGGCAGATGATGACCGAGGATTTCGTTGAAGTCGCACCAACGGATACGATGAGCGATGTTCTCGATTTAATTCGGAATACAAACGATGAGGAATTCGAAACGGTCAATTACATTTATGTATTAAGTGAAGACAGGCACTTGCTGGGGCTTCTCACGTTGAAGCGTGTAATCCGTGCTCAGCCGAACAGTCTTGCCCGAGACGTAATGGTCGAAGACATGATCACGGCTCCAGTCAAGATGCCAGAAGAAGAAGTCGCACAACGACTCGCGCGCTACGGATTTTCAGCGATGCCTGTGCTCGATGACCGAGGGCGAATGTTGGGAATCGTTACTGCGGACGACGCACAGCAAATTCTCGAAGAGGCCCAAACCGAGGATGTTCTCATGCTTGGTGCGGTTACGGGCGATGCAGAAAACTATTTGTCGCTGTCTATCGTTGAACTTGTTAAGAGGCGTCTGCCATGGCTTGTCGTTCTATTCGTGGCAGAATTCTTTACGGGAAGTGTCTTGCGGTATTACGTCGGTAATGACGCTGGCCCAAATCCGTCCAGTTCATTGGGAATTATTGCAAGCTTGAGCTTGTTTGTTCCCCTACTCATCGGCGCAGGTGGCAATGCAGGTTCCCAGGTTACAACCACAATCACCCGGGCTTTGGCATTAGGTGATGTTAGAACAAAAGATTGGTTTAAGGTAATTCGAAGGGAATTTACGGTTGCTGCGCTAATCGGCTTCACTCTCGGAGCGATTGGCATGGCTCGAGTTTCACTCCCAATCATTGGATGGTCTATGCCGATGTATCTGTCTTTGACAATAGGAATTGCGTTACCAAGTATTATCGTCTGGGCTACATGCGTTGGCTCTGTCTTGCCTTTGGCGGCAAAAAAACTTGGTATCGACCCCGCGGTCATGAGCGCTCCGTTCATTTCAACGTTTGTGGATGCCACCGGGCTTATCATCTACTTTGAAGTTGCCCATCGAGTCACTTCGGCATACGGATTACACTTCTAAGACCAGACAGTGACCGGGCAAGAACTAAGAGTGTGAGTGTTATCGTACACCGCGATCTTCATGGATCGTGCATATTTAGTTGTCTTTGCTACTAAGGGTTGACCGCCTGCTTGGGGTCCACCGGGTGCAAGTCTGACCTCTGATTCAAGGACCATCAGAGGTGCTAGATTCTGCTTCCAATGGAGGACCAGATGATACCGAAAAGAGCCCGGTGCGATCAGCGATGCTTCGGCTACGACCACGAGGGCGTCCAGCTCGTCGATGGACCCCTGCCATAATCGGGGAATCAATCCGGGCCCCTGCCTTCGGCGGTAGGTTCTACTTTTAAGGTCAAACCGAATTCGGACTAACGAGAGATTTGCCCATAGCCCCGAAAGGCAAACCGCTAATCCAATGAGTAAAAATCCCATATCGCCTTCAGCGAGGCCAAAGAGAAACGCGGCCCCACCGCACCCAATGCATAGGTAAACCAATGTCAAATACGTTGGTTCAGGTTCAAACACAAGGAATCTCTCCTCCTTAAGAAATTGCCCCCGTGTTGGTGTTTCTAGCACTTTGTCTCCCGAGGCATCTACTTCTCCAGCGCGTACTTAAGAACCTGCTCGGCGCGATTGACAAACTGGACGGTCAATAATTTTTGGATATCCACAGGAATTTCCTCATAGAAATCTTTTTGGTTCTGCTCAGGAAGAATAAGGTGCTCGACTCCGGCTCGTTGGGCTGCAAGCACTTTCTCCTTAATGCCCCCAACCGGTAGCACTTGTCCGCTGAGCGTTAATTCTCCAGTCATTGCTAGGCGGGGGCGAACCAGTCGGCCGGTGAACAAGGAAACTAACGCGGTGAGCATCGTGACGCCAGCACTTGGCCCGTCTTTCGGAACAGCACCCGCCGGTACGTGCACATGGATATCATTCTTCTCAAACTGTTCGAAATCGATCTTGAGTGGTGCGGCATGGGATCGGATATAGCTCAAGGCAGCGGTTACCGACTCCTTCATGACATCCCCAAGCTGGCCAGTAACGATCAGTCCTTTGGTCCCGGGCATTTTGGTTGTCTCGATAAACAGAACATCCCCGCCTACCGGTGTCCACGCGAGCCCGACCGCTATTCCTGGGGTTAGTTTACGTTCGCGAATAAGGTCGTGGAGGTACCGCGGGGATCCGAGCGCGGTTTCGATGAATCGCTCAGTTACGGTCATTTTGCTCGTGCGACCCTCGGCGACCTGCCGGGTTACTTTCCGGACCACGCTCCCAATTTCGCGTTCAAGGTTTCGCACCCCTGCTTCGCGGGTGTAATAACGTACTAACTTCAGCACGGCTTCGCGCTTAAAGACGATTTGAGCCGGCCGGAGTCCATGCTCACGAATCTGCTTTGGAACCAAGTGGCGCATGGCGATCTCAGTTTTTTCATCTTCGGTGTAACCACCAAGTTCGATAATTTCCATACGGTCGCGGAGGGCCGCAGGAATCGTGTCAAGTCTGTTTGCGGTCGCGACAAAAAAGACTTTCGAAAGATCAAATGGCGTGTCAAGGTAGTGATCTCGGAACGTTGAGTTCTGCTCAGGGTCAAGAACTTCTAGCAAAGCCGAAGACGGATCGCCCCTTTGGTCGCTTCCAAGCTTATCGATCTCGTCAAGCACAACGACCGGATTGTTGGTTCCCGCCCGCTTGATTCCTTGGATAACTTGACCCGGCAAGGCTCCGATATACGTTCGGCGGTGACCCCGTATTTCGGCTTCATCCCTCATTCCTCCTAACGAAAGTCGAGTGTATTTTCGTCCCATCGCATCGGCGATCGAGCGCCCGAGGGATGTCTTGCCTACGCCCGGGGGGCCGACAAAGCACAAGATCGGCTGCCGGATCATGCCGTCCACTTTGACTTTTCGGACGGCAAGGAATTCGATGATGCGGTCTTTAATCTTCTCCAGTCCATAGTGGTCATGATTGAGGACCTGCATCGCGTGCTGGAGATCGAGATTGTCGACGGTCGCTTCGTTCCATGGAAGGGCGACAATCGTGTCCACGTAAGTTCGAGCAACCGAGTATTCAGGAGAGCCGGGATTAATCCGTTTAAGACGATCATATTCCCGATTAACTTCTTTTAGTGTTTCCACGGGAAGATTGGCTTGGTCAATTTTTAGCCTCAGATCATCAAGCTCTTCTCCCCGATCATCACCTTCGCCGAGCTCCTTTTGGATAGCCTTCAGTTGTTCGCGAAGATAGTATTCTCGTTGACTTTTACTGAGTTCGGTATTCACCTCAGTTTGGACTTTTGAAGTCAATTCCAATACTCGAACTTCTCGAACGAGCATTTCTAAAAGGTTCTTCAATCTTTCTTCAAGGGCGTTTGTTTCAAGGATTTTTTGTTTGTCGGCAACGCTGAGGTGCATGTGGGCGGCGACAAGGTCCGCCATCACATTAGTCTCGTTAACGGCCTGCGTGAGCGACCTCAGCTCGTCAGGAAGGCCCGGTGATAACCGAATGGCTTGCTCAAATAACGCCGCAACGGTTCGCCGAAGGGCTTCAATTTCTTCCGCTCCTTCGCCCGGGACTTCGGGTTCATCAATAACTTCTATCCTCGCCCGAAGGTAAGGAGCTTCAGAGATTCGCTCGACGATTCGAAAACGCTGAATCCCCTGAACTATGAGTCGGACCGAATCGGGCAATTTAACCAGAGTCCGAATGATGACGGCACAACCATATTCGTGAATGCCTTCGAAGCCAGGCTCGTCGAACTGCGGGTCTCGCTGAGCAACAACGCCAATGACCCGATTGTTGCCGCTCACGGCATCGTCAATCAACTTTATACCACCATCGCGTGAAATGCTAAGTGGCGCAATGAGCATCGGATAGATCACGCTTTCACGAAGCGGCAAAATGCTGATCACATCGGGAATGATCGGCTTCCGCTCTTCCTCAAGCAAGATGTCGTGAACCTGAGGCGCATTTTGCTCTTCAGGGTCCGGGAGTTGCTCTTCGATTGGTAACTTTAGTTCGGCCATTATATTGTTTCGATCACCACTTGGCGCGTGGTCTTGATCTCTTTAGGAATCAGTACAATCAGTATCCCGTTTCTGAACATTGCGCGAATGTTCCGGGCATCAATTGAAATTTGTGGTGGCAAGGCAATTTCTCGTTCAAAGTCCCCGTAGAGGATCTCTAATTGAAATACGCCAACTCTTTCTTCATCTGACTCAACATCTTCAATTCGATTCCCGCGCAAGAGGATCGAGTGGCTTTCTGAAATGTATGTCAACTCAATTTTGTCGCCTGTTACTCCGGCGATTTCCGCCTTCAAAACCAGGCGCGTCGTTTCTTCTGTGAGGTCAATATGAGGCTCCCAGCTATTTTTAGTCGCGAGCTTGGGCCGGAGACTTGAAAGTTCCACCGAAAGCTTGCTAAGGTCTGCACCTCCCTGCCAAAAAAAATCATCGCGATCACGGCGTGACATGAATACCTTTATTTTGTCTCAAGCGAGAGCTTCTTTGTCCAAGCCCACAGCGCAACTGCCAAGGTAAGTATGGCCGCAACTCGAAGGGCAAAGGGCAGTTGGAAGTGCTCGGCTAACCAACCAAAGGGATAAATTCCCAGGGGTCCAATTCCGCTCAGGGCCCAAACGTGCATCGAAATAACCCGTCCCCTCAGTCGCTCCGGCGCAATGAGCTGAAATAACGAGTTACAGGTGTTAAAAATAGTCACATTGCTCATTCCGAGCATCACCAGAATTGGGCACGCAATCCAAACATTCGAAACAAAGGATAGGAGGAAAAGACCGACCGCCGCGCACGTAACACTGACCCGGATGAGCAGCCCCTTCACGGGCATATCCGACGTTTTCGAAGTAATGACGAGAGCTATGATCGCACCAATTCCTACCGCGGTAGTCACGATTCCAACTCCACCTTTCTGGGGATCGAGATGCAGCATTTCTTTGGCAATCGCGGGCATCTGCGCCAGGTAGAAGAGGGCAAAGAAGGAAATGAAAGTTTCTAGCAAGACGAGCATTTTGAGGCGGCTGTCGCGCCAGGTGTACCGAAACCCTTCCATGATCAGGTCAAACATTGGGCTAGATCGATCCGCTTTTGCGCTCAGGTCAGCACGAACCGCCAGCGCTGCAAATATCAGCGCAATGAATGAAATCCCGTTAACCAAGTAACAAACTTCAACTCCGAAATGAGTTAATAGCAGAGCAGCCAGGGCCGGACCAACCACCCGCGCCAAGTTAAACGTCATACCTTGGAAGGGAATTGCGATCGGAAGATCTTCCTTCGAAACAACCGAGCTAATTGTGGCCTGGCGGACAGGCATTTCGAAACAGGAAATAATTCCATTGAAAACGGCGGCAAAGAGCAAATGTTCGACACGGATAAGGTGCTTCCACGAAAGAAACGCGATAGTCAGGGCAGAACACGCTAAGAGGATTTGGCTCCACACCAAAAGAGCCCGTTTATTCATCTTGTCTACGTAGCTTCCGGCGAACGGACCAAGGATCGTGACGGGTACCATAGAGAGGAAAGAAACGAGTGCAAGTCTCTCTTTACTACCCGTCATGTTATAAATTAGTACTCCCTGTCCGACGTTCTGAACCCAGGACCCGACGAAGGAGAGGAAGGCCCCGAGCCAAAGATATCGGAAATCCCGGTAGCGGAAGACTCGGTAAAATTTTGACTCCGGGCTGGTAAGGAAATTTAGGGCGCGAGATGAAACCGGACCTATAAATCGCGCCATATAGAGTAAGTATGGACGGAAAAAAATTGAGAGAATGGGGAGTGTCAATGCCAGCTAACGAACAATTGCGTATTTTGCAGCTTTGCTCAAGCAGCGCCGTATCCGGTGCTGAGAAAAACGTGTTTGGCCTGAGCTCAACGCTGCGCAGGCGGGGACATTTTGTTCAGACGGTGATTCCGGGCCCCGGTTGGCTCAGTTCAGCTCTGCTTACCGAAGAAATTCCTTGCCATACAATGAACATGCGAGGCATAGGTTGGTGGCGAACCGTGGGTTATTGCCTAAATCAAGTAAAGAAAAACCGAGTTGACGTTATTCACACTCACCTAACTCGTGCGGCCTATATCGGTAACGCCGTCGGCTTGCTGTCGCAAAAGCCGGTCGTCACCAGTGTTCACATCGACAATCACGACAATATTTACCGAAAGCTTGCTCACGGGCAAAACCGGATTGTCGCGGTGAGTGACTATGTGCGAGGGGTCTTGCACGGGCTCGGTGTGCCAAGTAAATACATCGAGACTGTTTACAACGGTACTGATTTTTTGGACTTTGATGTGACCGACCCTGCCAAGACCAAAGCCTCGCTTAATTTGGATCAAGAGAAGATCATCATCGGAGTTGTTGCTCGAGTCTGCCGAGAAAAGGGCTCACTCGAGATGGTCCGAGCGATGAAGTCTATCGCGCGCGAACATCCAAATGCTCAACTCATGTTCGTTGGTAAAGTGGTCGAAGATTTTCGTGCGGAACTTGATGCAGAAATTGAGTCTCAGGGCCTTCGAAACAAGATCACCTTTACCGGAATTCGCCACGATATTCCGGCAATCATTGATTCTTTTTCAGTGGCAGTCATGCCGTCTGTTTTAGAAACGTTCGGCATCTCCGCCCTCGAATCCATGGCGCGAGGAAAGCCAGTCGTTGCAACCCGAGTTGGTGGGCTACCCGAGCTGGTCAAGGACGGACATACGGGCCTTTTGGTTGATCTTCAAGAAGGGGAAATTGCCGCCGCAATTAATTTTTTGCTGTCTAATCAGGAGCTGGGCGAAACCATGGGAAATCGAGGTCGACTAGCGGTTGCTGAACGCTTCACCCTCGAGCACATGGTCAGGCGGTTTGAAACCGTTTACAACAAATGCCTCAGCGACTAGGAAACTCGCGCTGACCAAGCCACTCAAAAACGGCTCCCCCGATTCCGGCGTAGAATAGGAGTATATGGCGCAATGGACGCTCTACTACGACGGAGGATGCAACCTCTGCCATACCAACAAGCTCTTGCTTGAAAAATGGGCCGAACGGGCCGGTCAGCCATTGCACGTAAATGTTCTCCAGTCCGACGAAGGAATCGCAAAGGGTTATACGCTCGACGGGCTCGTCCTCGAAATCGACGGCAAGCCGCATATTGGCTACGATGGATGGCTAGAGGCTGTCAAGGTCGCGCCTTGGTACTTCCGCTGGATTTATAGCATTCGAAAATTAGCTCCCGTTCGCTGGGCGGCTAAGTTTGGATACGGAATTGTGGCGAAATATCGCTTGAAGTGGTTTGGAACCCGCGCCTGCCAGATTCCACACGCTAAATCGTGACATAATATAAATTCCACTGCGGGGTGCCGTGCCCAAGTGGCCTAAGGGGTCGGTCTGCAAAACCGTTATTCGGCGGTTCGAATCCGCCCGGCACCTCCAATTTTCCTGGTATTGCAACAGCAAAAAC
>JAYVXG010000557.1:0-3955 GCA_043785475.1 Armatimonadota bacterium | reverse complement strand
ATGAATTGACTTCGCCAGCCGGAAATGTTTTCGAATCCGATGCCTATAACCGGATTTTCACGGCCCACGGCGCGATCATGGTCTTCTTGTTCTTGCTCGTTGCGGTTCCCGCTGTACTTGGCAACTTCCTCGTTCCCCTCATGATTGGTGCCCGTGACCTTGCCTTCCCGCGTATCAACCTTCTCAGTTGGTACCTGTACACGGCGGCCGGCTCCCTCATTTTGATCTCTTGTATTTCGGGAGGCGTTGATGCGGGATGGACGTTCTATACACCGTATTCAAGTCTGTACTCGAACAGTAACGTCTCGCTCTGTTTGGTGGGTGTCTTTTTAGGAGGCTTCAGTTCGATCACCACGGGTGTCAACTTTATCGCCACCGTTCATAGAATGCGTGCGCCTGGAATGACCTGGTTCCGACTTCCTTTGTTCGTTTGGGCTCACTACGCAACGGGCATCATCATGATGCTTGGAACCCCAGTTGTTGCCATCACCCTCCTCTGCGTCATCTTCGAGCGAACTTTCCAACTTCCGATCTTTAGCCCCGAGCTCGGTGGAGACCCCGTTCTCTTCCAGCACATGTTCTGGTTCTATAGCCACCCAGCGGTTTACATCATGGTTCTGCCAAGCTTTGGAGTTATCTCTGAGGTCATCTCGGCTTTCTCTCGAAAGCGAGTCTTCGGTTACCACTTTGTCGCGTTCTCTTCCCTTGCGATTGCATTCCTTGGCTTCTTGGTATGGGGACACCACATGTTTGTCACCAGCCAATCGATGTACCAAGGCGTAGCGTTCTCGCTGGTTACGTTCTTGCTCGCGGTTCCATCTGCCATCAAGATCTTTAACTGGACGGCGACCATGGCCAAGGGCAACATCCACCTGAACTCTCCAATGATCTACGCGATCGGGTTCATGGGCTTGTTCCTCATCGGTGGTCTTACCGGACTGTTCCTCGCTGCGATGGGAACGGACGTTCACCTCACGGCGACGTACTTCATCGTGGCTCACTTCCACTATGTCATGGTCGGGGGAACGGTTATGGGCTTCCTCGCCGGCCTCCACTTCTGGTGGCCAAAGATGACTGGAAAGCTGTTTAACGATAACATCGCGAAATGGAACGCCATCGTTGTCTTCCTTGGGTTTAACCTCACGTTCTTCCCGCAATTCATCTCTGGTTGGATGGGAATGCCAAGACGGTACCACTACTATTACTTCGCGCCGGAGTACCAGGTCTACAATATCCTTTCGACAATGGGAGCTACGGTTCTGGGAATCGGATTTGTAATTCCTTTGTTCTACTTGATCAAGTCATTGTTCACTGGAGCACCAGCGGGCGACAACCCTTGGGGCGCTCATGGATTGGAATGGCAGACCACGTCGCCACCTCCGACGGAGAATTTTTACTATTCGCCAATCGTCACCGACGACGTGTATGACTACGACCCAGTAGCCGAGCATGAAGCCGCAAGAGAATTAGGAGCAAGAAGGCACTAAACATGTCAGCACACGGACACGCAGATAGCCCGGTCAAGTTTCAATACGAGGATATTGACCAACAAAACGACACTTACGTGATCGGCATGTGGTCGTTCATGGTTACCGAGATCATGTTCTTCGGTGGCTTGTTCCTCATTTACACGCTGTATCGAAGCAATTACCAAGGCGACTGGTGGAAGGCGCACGAGCACCTTAGCATTATGTGGGGAGGAATCAACACTGCTAACCTTTTGCTCAGCTCGATGCTGATGGCGCTTGCGGTTCGATATGCCCAAGCTAAAGAGCGGACGAAAGTCATCGGTTTGCTGAGCGCGGTTGTTGTATGCGGCGGCGGCTTTATGGTTATCAAAGCAATTGAATATACGGAGAAGTTTAAAGATCACCTGTATCCTGGGCCGAGCTTTACGCTCGATCCGCTCGTCGTACACGGTGCGAACCACAATCATGCTCAATTGTTCTATGGGCTCTACTTCGCGATGACGGGCCTTCACGGCGTTCATGTCATAGTTGGAATGATCCTGATTAGCATGCTGATCAAGTTCTGGTATCAGAAGAAGAAGGTCGTGACCGAAGACTACATCCCAACTGAGCTCATCGGACTCTATTGGCACTTCGTCGATATCGTTTGGATCTTCCTTTACCCATTGTTCTATCTCATGCCCAAACCGTATACGGTTGGAGGTCACTAAGTTATGGCAAAATCACCCTTGCACGCGGCTGAAAGTCATGGTCATGAAATCCATTCGGTCTGGATGTACGTTAGAACGGCTGGAGTTTTGGCTGCCTTTATGGCGTTAACTATTGGAGCATCCTTGGTCAACATTGGCGGGCACATCACGGCAAATACTCAGATCGCTTACTACATAAACAACCTCGTTGCAGTGGGAATCGCCGCGGTAAAGGCGTTCATTGTTGTCATGTTCTTCATGCACCTTAAGTGGGCATCCAGCACGGCAAAGGTTTGGGCTCTTATGGGCTTCTTCTTCCTCCCCGTCATGTTCTCGATCTTCGTTGATTACGGAACACGAACCCACGAAGTGGTTAACGGATGGATTCCCGGAGAGAGTGAAACCGCTTTACCAAGAGTTATTGGCTCGAAAGATCAGGAGCCGCTCGACCCACGATTCTCCAACAGCCAAAACCGAAACTCGAAAAGTAGTCTGTATTAATCCGGGAACAGGGAACAGAAAATAGCCGCAAGAAAAGTCTTGCGGCTATTTTTTTGGATCAGGAATCAGCCGCCGAAGCTCGCCCTCGGCCCAGGAAATAATGTCCTCATTCGAAGCGTCCTTGTCAAAAGTCTTTGCCTCGCCCCAGGTCGAAGTGAGCCAACTAAACGCTGGTCGGGGGATCAAACACGCATAAGGCATCACCTTCTGGTTTCCGTGCATTCCGCAACAAATGACGGGGACGCCCGCCATTCGAACAATCAGAGCTGCGCCAGGCTTCAGTTCCCTCAAGTGCCCGTCTTCGGAAATCTGACCCTCCGCATAAATACACACGACCGCCCCTGCCTTCGCAAGTTCCGAAGCAATACGCAACGATTGACGGTCTGGCTCTCCGCGCCGGACCGAAAAATTGCCCCACCATTTCATGAATTTCCCGAGCCACTTGATCTCCCAGAGCTCACTTTTACTCATGAACTGCATTCCCCGTGGGCATGCTAGTTGGGAAACAAGCGGGTCGCAGTCGGAAATGTGGTTTGAGAGGACAATTAAACCGCCGGTCATCGGAATATTCCCTTTATTTCGAATTCGTATTGGACCGAGAAGAGTAAAAAGTGGAAATCCGATGAACCAGCGAAGCAACGAGATCGTTATTTGCCGGGGTGGTTTCGGCAAATCAATATCTCGAGCGATGGGCGACCTCCTTCAGTGCGGCAAAGTAGGTTCGGTGCTCCAGGACCAGCACCCGTCCTGCCAAACTTTCGGCAGTATCATCAGGGAGCACAGAGCAGGTGGTTTGCAAAATTACTGCACCTTCGTCGTACTCTTTAGTTACGTAGTGAACCGAGCAGCCTGACAAAGTCTCTCCAGCCGCAATAACCGCTTCGTGGACGCGCATTCCGTACATGCCTTTCCCGCCGAACTTTGGCAAAAGGGCAGGATGAATGTTGATGATTCGATGATCCCATCGGTTGACAACTGACTCGGGAAGGAGCCGCAGAAAGCCAGCTAGGCAAATCCAATCAGTGCCTTCCAGAGCCTTCAATAAATCTGCCTCAAACCCGTCGCCAAATTCAACGATTGTGGTTTTTAGACCGAGCTGTTTGGCAGATTCTATGGCTGGAGCATCGGCCTTTGTGCCGATAACTCGATGAACGGCAAAGCCTGGGTCGGCGGCAATATGCTGCGCAAGGGCCACCATGTTGCTCCCCCTTCCCTTTGTACCAACGATGATGCTGACTTGAGTCACGAATTCTGCCTTCAAGCCTACCAGGCTGAATCAGTTTTCAGGAATTCTAA
>JAYVXG010000556.1:0-3956 GCA_043785475.1 Armatimonadota bacterium | reverse complement strand
CTCATTGGTGCGGACAGTTTCAACGGCCTCGATATCGCGAACCTCGCCGTCATCACGTCGACGGATGCGGAATTCTCGGCGACTTTGTCCGCTGTCGCGCAGAGTTTCTCCCATGATACGCTGGCTTTCCGGCAAGTCTTCCGGTAGCACGGCATCCTTCCAATCGCTGTGTTCCACGAGGCCATCGGTTGTGCGTGGGATGCCATAGATTCGGAACATCTGCGCATCCCATCGAATTTCGTCAGTGACGATGTTCCATTCCCAGATTCCCACCGCTGTCGCTTCAGTCGCCAGCCGCATGCGTGTTTCGTGCTCACGGATTTCCTTGTTGCGCTTAAACAATTCCGCTTCGGCCTCTTGCTGTGCGGTAATGTCACGCAATGTGGAGGTGAACATTGGCGGATCTTGGCCTGCAATGGGGCTGATGGATAATTCCACAGGGAACTCGCGGCCGTCCGCATGAAGCGCGGGTAATTCGATCCGTTGGTTTAACACTGGGCCCTGGCCTGTGGCCAGATAAAGCGCAAGTCCATCGTGATGACGCTGGCGTAACGGCTGGGGAATGATCAGTTCCGCCAGAAGTTGACCAACGGCCTCCTCGCGCCGGTACCCAAAAGTTTGTTCTGCAGCGGGATTGAAGTCGACGACTTTTCCCTCGTGATCCATCGTGACGATGGCATCGAGCGATGCATTAAGAATGGCGGACTTACGATTTTCACTGGCGCGCAACGCTTCCCCAGCTTGCATGCGCTCGGTGACGTCATCGAAGGATGTGACCACTCCAACGATTTCGTTCTGTGCATCTTTGAGTGCGCAAAAATTAACGATGACGGGAATTCGCGAGCCGTCGGGCCGCTCGATGAACACTTCCACATTTCGGCACGCGGTTCCGGTGAGCAACACCTCCATCATGGGACTCTCCGCATGGGGCAATAAGGAACCATCAGGAAGAATAAGTTTCACTGAGCCGCAGTGTTGTTCGACTCCGACCTTTGGCTCTCGGCCCCACAACTCCACGGCCCGGGAATTGAAATTTTGAATCACTGCATTGCGGTCGCATACAAACGCGGCTACAGGAAGTGCACCATATAAGGCACGATAGCGTTCTTCACTCTCACGCAACTTCGCCTCCGCGGCGCGCCGTTCGGAGATGTCGCGAATAACGGAAAGAATCACCTCCTCGCCGCCGATGCGGTCAAAGGTCCAGCTCACTTCTACCGGAAACCGCTTACCGTCCCGCCGCATATGAGTCGTCTCGAAGTGGACCGGCCCACTGCGTACGCCCGCAATGTCCTTTGCGATCTCGGCGTGAGTTTCTGGCGCACGCAGATCAAACATTGATTTAGATAGTAACTCCTCCCGGCTGTAGCCGTAAGCCTCAGTCGCAGCAACATTGGCTTCAACGAGGGTGCCATCGGGGCGGAAAAAAAGCAGAATGTCTCGGCCATGCGTCGCGAGCAGGCGGTAACGATCGCCTGCAGCGCCTCCATCTTTTACCGGCTCGACCGATTTGCCGTCACAATCAGTCTTCGAATCCATTTCCACGTATTAAGTATTATACGCTTGGTACTCGAGATTCGAGTCTGCCCATCTTAGATTCAAGATGCATTCAACAGTTCCGGGATTTCGACCTTTGAATCCGGTGAATTTGCATGGGCCCACAAAAATAGAACCGAAGCTATCAATTCGGTATGGTCTTATGCCTCGTACCTGAGAAATAATATTCGACCTAACTTCAGTTGCTCAACGAGATAGTTTGTATCATGCGAGCACCATGAAAACCGGAGGTGCCTGTGCGCCGGAACCGGGGGAATTGGCTGACGGACTAGGGTTCGAACCTAGATTAGCTGCACCAAAAACAGCTGTCCTGCCATTGGACGATCCGTCAACGTGTCATTAGTATACTTCGGCAGATGGTATCGACTGAAAGAGGGGCAATTTTTTTCCTGACTGGGGCACCAGGAGTTGGTAAATCGACCACCGCTCGGGCCCTTGCCAGGCACTTCGAGAAGTCAATCCATTTCGACATCGACTATTTCCGTTCGCTGGTAGTCAAGGGCATGTGCCAGCCCAACGAGGGTTGGAATGACGAAATTGCGGGCCAGTTTCACCTGGCGCATAAGGCAGTTGGAAAGGCGGCCAAGACATACTCCGATGCCGGTTTCTCGGTTGTTGCTGAGCACTGCTCTTTTCCCAACGACCTCAACACATTCCTTGAGCACGCTGGATCCGGAGTAGTGGTTTGCCTGAAGTCCACGATGGAAACAAACCTGGCCCGCAATCTCATGAGGACGGACAAGAGCTTTGATCCCATAGACATAGAACACTTCGTGCTATCGATGGGGGATTCATTGCATTTGGAGCTAGAAAAGGCGGGGTTCACGGTACTCGATAATACGAACCTATCCATTGACGAGGCAGTCGACAAGATCCTCTCATTGCAACCCTAATTTTTGATTATCCGAAAAATATCCCCCACTATTTTGACCTCCATCGCGCCAGACAATTGACGGTCTCCAACCAAAAGGGCGAAGATACTGCTGAGCGAGGCCGGTAATCCTTTCGAAACTCAAGGGCGAATCGCTCGAGAAACATAGATGGCCTAGGTGGCTCGATGGAATGGGCTAGACCAATATGTACGGGGAAAATATTGTGAAATTTTCTAACTGGAATCAGCGTAACAAACGAGAATCCGAGTGCCAGAATCCTTGATTAAGGAATACTAGACAACGATGTCCCGAATTCAGAAGCTTGCAACTCATTTGAACAATACAGGTTATGACGTCTTTCTTGCTCAAACCCCCATTTCGATGGGATATCTCTCGGGATTCTTCGAAGATGCACACGAACGGTTCCTCACTCTTGCAATTCACAAGTCAGGAAAGTCACGCTTGATTTGTCCAGCTCTCAGTCAGATCCAGGCTAAGAGAATTGGTATTGAGGATATTAGACCTTGGCGCGACGGTGAATCTCCCATCGTACATTTCCTAGAGATGGCGGAAGAATGGAATCTCCGTTCAGGCGTAATTGCGGTGGACGATCATATGCCGGGGAAGATGCTCCTTGAAATGCAAACGGCCCTTCCGGCGGCCCTGTTTAAGCCAGGGGGACCGGTTATTGCCGAACTGATGAGCAAAAAAGATGACTCTGAGATTGCACTGATGAAGCGAGCCGGTCAGATTGCCGATGAGACGTATGAATATGTGAAGGGACACCTAAAAGAAGGGATCACTGAACTCGAAGTGCGGGAGCTTATGGAGTTCGAAATGAAGAATTGGGGTGGCGTGCCGCAGTTTTGCAGTGTTTGCTTTGGCGCAGGTTCCGCAGAGTCTCACCATATCAATGATAAGACTCGATTAAAGCCGGACACCCTAGTTTTAATTGACTTTGGCTGCACTTACGAGGGCTATTGTAGCGATGTGACCAGGACATTTGTTTTTGGAAAGGCGAGCGTTGAGCAAAAGAAACTGTACGACATCGTCTACCGGGCACACGAGGCAGCCAAATCCATAGGTAAAATCGGTGCTTTGCCGAAGGACATGGATTTTGCAGCAAGAAAGGTGATCGAAGACGCGGGATACGGCCCGTATTTCACTCATCGAACCGGTCACGGAATTGGGATGCAAGTCCACGAGGAACCCAATATTACGTCGGACAATGACAAGCCATTGGAACAAGGAAACTGCTTCAGCATTGAACCGGGAATCTACTTGGAAGGCAACTGCGGCATCCGGCTCGAGAACCTTTATTATTCGGTTGAAAGCGGAATTGTATGTCTCAATCAGCCAATCAGCCCGACTTTGGTCGAAGTTTGAAACGGACCTCACCACATATGGAGAGGTCAGTTTCTGGAGCGATTAGGTTTATTTATTCTTGACGCGCCTTCGAGCAAGAATGCCGACTCCAAGAGCGATGACTAACATGGATGTCGGTTCAGGAACCGTGGAGTGCCCACC
>JAYVXG010000555.1:0-3963 GCA_043785475.1 Armatimonadota bacterium | reverse complement strand
AGCTGCATAACATCGACGTAGTCGGTCTTCATTCGCTCTAGCGACTCGTGTAAACCTCGGAAAAGGTTCTCCTTGGTCCAAACGTGCGGGGTGTCGTCAGTCGTCTCATCGCGGTGAACAACAGTGCAGCCACATTTGGTGGCGAGTACATACTCATCGCGCCGATGCGAAATGTATTTTCCGATGAACTCCTCGCTTCTACCGTAATCGTTGGAAGTATCGATGAAGGTAATGCCCTGGTCCAGAACCGCGTTGAGGATCGTTTCAGATTCGGCTTCCGAAACTGGTCGCCCACCCCAAATTCGTGTCCCGCGAACCTCCATCGCTCCGTAGCCAAGCTTGGTGACATCGAGGCCAGTCCGGCCAAAGGTATTTGTAGGAAGATTGCTCATATGGATGGAGAAAGATTACCAGCGAATCGCAATTGCATTGTCTGAAAGAATCAAGGACAATTTAGTTCATTCCTTAGAATCATAAAGTTATGAATCCTCAAATCGAATCGGCCATCAACGACCTTAGTAATGCAAAAGACCTCATGGTCCGCGCTTTAGCAAACACGCCTGACGACCGCATCAATTGGAGCCCCGGAGGAACTGCCCGAACCGCAATCCAAATCGTCGCCCACTCGGGGTTCTCACTGGGCTTTATCAGCACGATGCTCAAAGGCACTCCGTATCCAACTCCGACGATGGCCGAAGCGGACGCCGAATTTCTAGAAATGGAGCGGGTGTTTACAACTCGGGAACAGGTTCTGGAGCACCTCGAAAAGAACTACCAAAAATATATTGGTGTCCTCAAAGGATTCGACGAATCCGACTTCGACACAATGATCGACTTGCCATTCAAGCTTGGCTCTGTTCCGCTTGGAGCAATTCTCAGCGTGGGCGCCTTGCATACACGGACGCACACTTCTCAGATCGAATATCTCCAAACCATTTACGGCGATCGTAATTGGTAGCTCGTTTCTGCGGATCCCCGATCATAACGGGCTAATCCGAGACCATGTCAAACTATGACCAGTGGTATCGGAAATCCAAGTTGCGCAAAGAATTCTGAGTGAAGGACTGTTTATCCAGCCCTCCAAACCAGCGCTGGTCTTGGCTCCGATGGACGGAATCACCGACGCTCCGATGCGGGCATTTCAAGGCTCGACCGGTGCTTTCACTTACGCGGTTTCAGAATTCCTTCGCGTCAGCATCGAACCGTTACCGAAAAAGGTGTTCAAGCGTGACGTGCCGGAGCTCAACTCGAATGGTTTGACGCCATCCGGAATGCCGGTCCAGGTTCAGATTCTCGGCGGGGACCCGGGCAGAATGGCGCAGTCAGCATTCACGGCTTTCAAGGCCGGGGCCAAGGCGATTGATATCAACTTCGGGTGCCCCGCGCCAACGGTCAATCGCCATGACGGGGGCGCCTCCCTCCTCAGAGAACCGTGTCGAATTCGCGAGATCGTCCGAGCGATTCGAGATGCGGTCCCAGCCGAAATTCCAGTTTCGGCGAAGCTCCGATTGGGATGGGATAGGATCGATGCGATTCACGAAAACGCAGCCATGGCCGCCGAGGGTGGAGCCTCATGGCTCACCATTCACGCCAGGACAAGGATGCAAGGCTATACGCTACCGGTGTACTGGCAACCTATTGGGCAGGTTCGCGAGGCACTCAAAATTCCGATTGTCGCGAACGGCGACATTTGGTCGATCGAGGATTTTCGACAGTGCCGCGAGGAAACCGGCTGTACTCATTTTATGATTGGCCGTAGTGCCCTTGCGAACCCCGCATTGCCACATTTGATTGCTCGAGAGCTCGGCTTAACCAGCAATCGATCGATGCCCACCGACTGGGTTCCGCTGCTGCAATCGTTTTTGGCTTGTGTGGAACCCAAGGGCGGCGAAGTGCCACCACGGATGCTCATGCGACTCAAGCAATGGATGAAAATCGCAAGCAACTTTGGCGATTTCACCCATTTCGATGCTGTGAAGCACTCAGCGACAATCGACGAGTTCTTTATATGCCTGACGTCGGCATTACAGAGTTAAGTTCGGCAACAATCCGTCGCCGCAGAAGTTTGGATTCCCGAATTTGGTGATCCGATGTCCGAAGCCGTTGGCAATTGACATCAGCAACCGGTTATGAGCAACGTTGGAATACTTCAGCGAACGGCCCATATCAAACCCAAGTCCACCACCAACCAGCACAAACGGGATGTTATCCAGCGTGTGCGAGTTACCTTGGCCAAGTTCATTGGTCCAAACGATAACTGTGTTATCCAGGAGTGATCCGCTTCCGTCTGGTTCCGGTGTTGATTTCAATCGTTGCGCCAAGTAGGCGACCTGTTGGCAATACCATTCGTTGATCCGAGTGAGCTTCTCCTGGGCTCCTATGTTGGAATCTGGTTCGTGCGAAAGGTCGTGCTGCCCTTCCTTAATGCCGAGCCAGGTAAACCGGGCCTGCCCAACCGAATTCGTGTATTGCAGGGTCGCGACCCGTGCCGAGTCGGCCACAAAACTGCTGACCAAAAGATCAATCTGGAGCTTGCTTATTTTCGGGATGTTGTCATTGTCGCGTCGAACCCCTGGCTCGATGATCGGAACTGCGTGCCCAACGTTGGTCGTTCTGGCGGTCAAGATTTCCTTTTCCATGTCCCGCACCAAAGCGGTGTGATCATCCAAAATCTTCCGATCTTCATTCCCGATTTGAGTTCTGAGTTTCACGAGATCGTCCTTAAGGTCATCTAGCACACTCTTTAACGATTCCTGATCCTTTAACTGCCCGTATAGCTTGCTAAACATTTGGTACGGATCATCAATCGGAGCGATTGGCTGGTTCGGGCCACCGTAACTCATCCGGGTCCAAGTGTCAGCGTGATCGGGGACCATGACACCAAATTCGAGCGAACCAAAACGGGTTCGCGTTGCGGGATTTTTTTGGAGAAAATTCTTAATTTCCTGGTCAATCGAGATTCCACTCGACCAGCCAGCAGGAGAGTCAGAGCCACCTTGAACATTGCCCGGAAACAGCTCGGTGCCGGTCAGCAAGCACCCGATTCCACGCATATGACCGTCGCCATCACCTCGGATTCGGTCGGAAATCCCATTCAATATCAGAGTATTTTTCTTAAACGGCTCCAGTGGTTTGAGGCTCCCCTTGAGATCAAAATATTGTCCAACCGAATCTGGCCAAAAAGTTGTTGGGACAATTCCGTCGGGACTAAAAAGGATCACCAATCTTTGCTTGCGAGGCGGTTTTTGGAGGGTGAGAACACTAGGGAGGTTGCTGACGAACGGCAACATGGCGGCACTGAGCCCCAAGTCTCGAAGGAATTCTCGCCGGCTTTTCCCGTTGGTCATGGTTTGCTTCCTGGAGTTCTTGACGCCGATGAAACGGCGATTTGAACCATTAGCTTACGAATACTATAACGGTTATCCGTGAAAGATTGCGCTAAAGCGGGCAACATTCGAGAACCGTAGGCAAGAACTGGTTGTTTGACGAGATGCTGAAAAAGCTTCTCAACGAAGGCGTTTTGGGCTTCCTCGCTGTCGACCAAGTAGTGCCCTAGCTCAGTGGCGCCCGAGAATTTGGCGAGCTTTCCACTTCGATTAAGATAACTTCCCGCAGTGTCAATCGGCTTTCCATTTTCGGCTGTTCGCCAACGGCCAATGGCATCAAAGCCTTCGAGTGTAAAGCCAAGTGGATTGATGATCCCGTGGCAGCCGTTGCACATTTCCGGTTTAGTCTGAGCAGAAACTCGCTCTCGGGTGGTCATCTCGGGATGAAGCGAAGGAGGGGTTGGCGCGAACGCCGATGGTGGAGGGTTCAGGGTTCGCCCGAGCAGGTTTCGAACGATGATGACGCCTCGATGGATGGGAGAGCTGGTTTCCAAATATGCGTACTTGGCGAGGATATACGGCTGAGTGATCAGTCCCGAGCGTTTGTCCTCATTGAGCGGAACGGGTTGGAACGGGG
>JAYVXG010000554.1:0-3974 GCA_043785475.1 Armatimonadota bacterium | reverse complement strand
AACAAATTTGAGTCTTTGAATCCTGAGTTTTTGATGACCCAAAATCCTGACTGGATCATCGTGGCGGGTGAAACCAAGACCTTTCTCGCGGACACCCGTTTTAACAATCTCACCGCGGTTAAAGGTCTAAAGATTTTCGGGCTGAATCAAGACATCTGCCTCCGAAAAGGCTCTCGCGTTGACCAATTCATCTACGACGGCCATAAACTCCTCATGCTGGGCGAAGAGAAGAATAAGAAATGAGCAAAAAGGCTGAGATAGGAGTCTTTGGAGGCTCCGGTTTTTATAGTCTCCTCACAAATGTTGAGGAAGCGAAAATTGATACTCCGTACGGGCCGCCCAGTGATTCGGTTTTCCTTGCCAGCCTTTCCGGCCGGAAAGTAGCTTTTCTTCCTCGGCACGGTCGAAACCATACGATACCGCCTCATAAGGTGAATTACCGCGCCAATGTATGGGCGATGCGGTCGCTGGGTTGCGACGTCATTATAAGCCCTTGCGCCGCAGGTTCTCTTCAAAAGCATGTAGAGCCAACCCATTTCGTGGTTTGCGATCAATTTGTTGACCGCACATCCGGTCGACTCGATACGTTTTACGATGGGCCAATTGTCACCCACGTGTCACCTGCAGATATGTATGACAAGGAACTACGCCGGATTGCGGTTGAGTGCATCCGAAAGAATGGCATTACTTGCCACGACGGTGGAACGGTTGTCGTCATACAAGGGCCACGGTTTAGCACCAAATCTGAGTCAAAGTGGTTTCATGACCAGGGATGGGAGGTCATTAATATGACGCAATATCCCGAAGCGTATCTTTGTCACGAGTTGGGAATGGCGGTCGTGAATATTTCCCTCATCACGGACTACGATAGTGGAGTTCATGCCGGGACCGGTGCGGTCAATGCCACTGATGTCTTGGAAGTGTTTAAGGAGAATTCCGAGAAGATCAAACAAGTTGTTTTGGATATGGTTGCGATGCTTCCGGGGGACCTCACCTTGCTGGGGCATCGAAAATCTCTTCAATTTACTCGTGGAGATGGGCACGCAATGTCGAAAAATGATATTCGTCTTTTTGAGGTCTTAGAGTAGGCTTAAGACATGCTTTCATCGTTGATCGTGATGGGTGCTTTTTTCGGACCAGTTGGTTCAGCCAAGCCCCAAAATCCTCAATTCCCGTCACCAGGCCCAAGTGTGCCTGCGGCTTTGCAAGACGCTTCGATCTTCAAATATGTAAGTTCCGAAGATAAGGCTTTGCAATGGAAACCGTTGGAAGTCGGGCGTGACTGGTCGAATCTTGATGTCCCAGCGATTAAACCCGACGCACTAAAACTCAAAGTCTTACTCGCTGTTGCCGAGCGAGATTTCTCAAATCCAGAGTTTTCAAACACGATGGAGACTCGAGACAAAACGAGGCTACTTGCTGCGATGGCCAGACTCAAAAGCCTGTTCGCGATTGTGTCAGACGGTTCGATCAATTTTGAGTTTGTCCCTCGATTTATTCCGGAACCCATATTTGATGTTCGAGAATTCAAGCAGGTTATAAACTCCGAGTTTAACAAAAGCAAGTTTGAATCAGATGACACCGTCGAGCGAGGCCCATTTGCTGCGGTCATCGCTTTATCTAGTTCGCAAGTCAATGATGTGGCTGAACCTGGCGAAGACTATGTGGTTCATGGCATGTCCGACCTCGGGGGTTCTGGCCAGGACATGTGGTTTGAAGAGAGTCTGTTTTATGTGGTTCAATCCGGAATTTTTAACCGAATTTCCAGTCATTTCGGTGGCTTTAAGGCTGGCCTTACAAATCAGGAGTCTCGGACCCTTTTGATGGATCGTTTAGCGACTCTTCGTGGAGAATTTCAAAGATTCTTTGATCCTAGTTTTCGAAAAGACGGTGATTTAATTACAACCTGGGCTCAGTTGCCAATGAGGCAGCTTGGCCGGCCGATGCGGGCGCCCGAAATGGCGGCCATTCAGGAACCAGCCACGCTTTCGGTGATCGAAGGCGCGCTGAATTACAGCGAACTAAGCATTTTGAGAGCGGGGGAATTTGCGTTGCCGCCTTCGGCGAAGTGGGGAACTCAAAAAGTTCTAAGGTTTGAGGTTCGGACCAAAAATCCGAATCCGGTTGCGGTAAAGCTTTGGAAGAAAGACGGAACCAAACAGGAATTTATACTTGGAGGAGAGCCAGGAATGATGCCGCTTCCGACTGACTACACATGGAAAGAAATGGTGATTGGTCTATCGGATCAAGAAGTTGTCGGAGCAACGATCGGGACACCGGCTGGTTATGTCGGTAAGAGCCGAATTCGCGCAGAACTGATGCAGTGCGACTTTAGAAATTTTGATCTTGTTTCTGATGCAACCATCCCTCTGATGGCGACAGTTTCACCAATCTCCTTCGACACTGAAGAAGCCATAAGAGATGCCCTGACCAAAGGAAACAAGACCACAAAGCGAAAGGCACTCGCTAATTTGGAGCGGATCAAAGGAATTAAAGGACTCGAAGGAATCCTGTTGTCTACCGCTGGTGATTTGGATGCTGGAGTTGCTCACGATGCGACCCGTGCCTATTTTGAGTTGCTACTTAGTGGGCAGCCTACTGCTGATCAACTGACATCGATGGGGAATTTCTTAGTTGCGCCGCCGAACGAGGCCGCCCGAGAAGTGGCCCTGGCCTACACCACCAAAAACCCTTCATTTGCTAAGTTTCTCACAGTGACGGGAAACACGGTTCGAAATAGCTGGAGAGTCCGGCGGAGTGCGGCTCTTGCTCTCGGCGCCCTTGCTCGGGCTAATGTCAAGGAGAAGGAGGCGTGCCATCAAACTTTGCTCACGATGACTAGTCAGGAGATGGCTCTGATTCGTTTAACCGTAATTGGGCAACTCGATCCTTCTCAGAAGATTGACAGTCAGCGACTCGAATTCATGATGATAAATGATCCATGTGAAACGGTCCGGTTGGCTTGCCTGAGGATGTTGGCCGCGAACGGCAACATTCCCAAAGAGAAGTTATTTGGTTGTTTGGCCGATGATAGCCCAAGCATGCGGGAGAGAATTCCGGCGGCTTTCGGAGCCAAAAGTCCCCTTCTTCGAGAAGTTTTACAAAAGCTAATTGTTGACCAAGATCCGTACGTCCGGCTCTCCGCAATTCAAAATTTTGCCGCAATCGGCAATGTAAAGGAAGGCGAAATCCAAAATATTTTTGCCGACAAGCATCCGGCGATTCAGATGGCCGTTTTGCAAGGCGCGGCGAAAGGATCCTGGAAGATTCCGGCTGACGCCTTGGCACGCTACAGAGAAAGTTTGATTCCGGGGGTCAGGGCTTTAGCGTTGGAGATTAAATGAAGTTGGTCCTAAGCTCCGATCATGCGGGGATCGAGTTGCGAAGATGGCTCGTGGGAAAGCTCGCTGAATGCGGTCACGTTTGCCAAGAGGTTGGAGCCCCAGATGAATCGTCCTTTGACTATCCCGACGCATCCGATGAACTGGTAAAAGTGCTGGAAGCGGGATCAGCCGACTACGGAATCCTCATCTGCGGAACAGGGATAGGAGTGAGTATCCGAGCAAATCGATATCCGAATATGCGGTGCGCTCTTTGCACGACAGAATATATGGCATCAATGGCACGAGAACATAACGATGCGAATATCATTGCTCTCGGTTCGCGAGTCCTCGGAACTGAACAAGCCTTGGTGATCGTAAAGACGTTTCTCTCCACAAATTCAAGTGAAGTTCCCCGACATCTAGCCAGAGTGCGGAAGTTAGGTGCGCCGATTTAGCGTATTGACAAGTACAAGTTGAAAATTATGAAAAGCCTTACCTCGGCCGGAGTCATTGTTGGACTACTCGTTACAACGATTACGGGACTTAATATTCGAGACAATCGAGACATGCCTGAGTCGTCAAGTGCGGGGTTGCTCGCTTCGAAGGATGACCAGTTTGACATTGCTGAGGCCGACTACTACGCAGGCATTT
>JAYVXG010000553.1:0-3985 GCA_043785475.1 Armatimonadota bacterium | reverse complement strand
AGACCGGGACGTTGAAGGGGTGGTCGAGATGATGCTGAACGCAACCCAGCGATACCTTGAGCCGTTGAATGCTGAACGGTTGTTCGGTTGGCACTCGGCCTTGTTTCCGACCGGGCGCAGTGGCATGAGCACGATCGTAACGGGAGCGTGGCGTAATGATCGCGATGGGCCGATGCAGGTTGTGAGCGGGGCTATCGGCAAGGAAAAGGTTCATTTTGAGGCTCCAAGGGCCGATCTGGTGTCCAGCGAGATGGCATCGTTTGTGAATTGGTTCGAAAACGAGCGATTGGACCCGGTGTTGAAAGCGGCGATGGCTCATCTTTGGTTCGTCACGATCCACCCTTTTGACGACGGCAACGGACGAATTGCCCGGGCGATAACCGATATGGCGCTCGCGCGATTTGATGGAACGAGCCAGCGGTTTTACTCGATGTCCGCGCAGATCTGCGAAGATCGGGAAGGGTATTACTCCATTTTGGAGCGAACCCAAAAAGCGTCGATGGACATTACCGCCTGGGTGCAGTGGTTCATGGACCGGCTGGATGATGCGTTGAATAACGCGGGGGTGGTGCTAGAGATCGTGCGGGTAAAAGTTGCCTTTTGGAACCGATTTGGTTCGGTGGAGTTGAATGACCGCCAGCGGAAGGTACTCAATCGAGTTCTCGATGGTTTTCAGGGAGGGCTGCAGACTTCGAAATATGCGAAGGTGGCGAAATGTTCGACCGATACTGCGCTGAGGGACTTGAGCGATCTGGTTTTGAAGGGTGTTTTGAGACGAGACGCCACTCGAGGTGGGCGTAGCACGGTATACGAACTGGGGTAGCTTTTCCAAATGTGTTGGCGTTCGTGATACAATGCGGACGATGTCTGACGCTGCAAATAAGTCAATGGGGATGAATATCGTCAAGATCGTGGTTGGGTCGGTGACGTTAGCGATTGTGTACGGGCTTGCCCGCGAGCTGATCATGGCGAATACCGACATTTCGTATTACACGATGTATCTGCCACACGTTTCTTACTCTCAAAATCCGACCGAGTTTGGGTTGAAATGGGGGCTGAATTTTCTGTGGCCGGCGGGGCTGGTCGTGGGGATTCTGCTTGGGCTATGCTCTCAGATGGGCGACAAGCCGCGGATGCCGGTGGGGCAGGTTTTGAATTTGCTGCTGAAGGGGATCACGGGAATCTTTATCGTGACGATGCTTGCGCTGGCGGTGCTCTTGCGGTCGAATGACGGAAAGTCGGTGGAATTTCAGCCTGACCCAAGCGATACATCGGGACGTTTTTTGGCGGTTTTGCAGGCTCATATGGTGAGCAACGTGGTGGGGATTATCGTCGTTTTGTGGCTCTGTTACCGAATCTTTACGAAGCGTTCGAAGATGGCGGCTCCGGTGGCTTCACCGGACGTTGTGTAGTGGCGGCAGGTTAGCTCCGCCAACCTTTCTCGCGCCGCTAGACCGCGCAGATTGTCAGCAAGCACCCCAGGGCCCAAAATAAAAAAACTATCTGGACCAATTGGAGAGGTAGTCCAGAAGTTTGGGGTTTTCTTGTTGCCGAGGGCGAGTTGGTCGATTAACATGTTTTGTGAGTCTCGTGAGTTAGGTTTTGGCCCGTATATGTCCTAGGAAATTTGGGCGGTGAGTTGGTTTTGGTGAAGAATTGGCGCGTTTTGGTAACAAGCGCGTAAACTGTATGTCTATGTCGTTCGGGTTCCCTGCTTCTTACCAAAAAATCGTTTTCGATATTCCGGCAGGAACGGACATCGCCCGGTCGGTTGGCAGTGCGCTTTCGCGCATTGGTTGGAATCCGGTCGTCGAGAAGAACGTGTACCGCGCCAGCACCACGCTGAGCATGGGCTCGCTGGGCGAGAAGATTACGGTGGAGGTACTGCCGAATAAATCGATTAAGGTCCGTAGCCGGTGCAAATTCGGACTGCAGTTCCTGGATTTTGGCAAGAATGAGCGGAATGTCGAGAAGTTCCTGCTGGAGCTGCCGCGTCATTATGTGGCGTCCGGCTCAATCGGCTCCTTGCGCTAGCGACTATGTTGGACGGGAAATTTCGTGCTCCATCTTGTTTGCGACAGGTGAATCTTTTTTGGCAAACGATGACTGCCCAGGACGTTGGTGATCTGCCAAAGTGCCAATGAGCTTTCCTCTGAAATTTATTACAAAAGCACTTGTGAACTCATTAAAGTGAACCTCAAAGTCAGATTCAAGAATCGGCGTGACGATATTGTGAGGGTAACAATACTCACTTGAATTTTGGAAGTTTTCCCATGTATCAACTTCGTCCCAAGGGGGATTAAGAGGAGTTGATCCAATATTGAAAAGCCAAACATCACCAGTCATTCGCTTTTCTGCTTTCGAAACGTAAAAGGCAATGCAAACGTCAGGAAAGACTTCTATACACAAATTATCTATGTCATTGTGGTAAACGAAAACCATTATTTTTTCCTCTTTCTACTCTGGTTCCATGGGTCAGCCTTGTATCTGCGTGCATACTTCCTGTAGATTGTGGGATCGTAAGGGGCCGGCCCTGCGCCACCAGGATGATTTTTTGCTTTGTTTCCCTTTCCGATATGCTCTTCGTGGGTCATCTGGATTGACGGTTTTGTGCTGGAATTCTGCATGAAGTGTCCGTGAAAGGGATATGAAAGCGCCCCCGCCTAAACGGCAGGGGCCAACAAGGCAATTGCACTGAAATGTTAGGCTGCGAAGCAGCCAAAGGCGAAAGTTGTGCCTGTGAAGTACGATAGTCCTCGCTAGCGGCGATTCCCCTTCGCCCTCGCCGGAGGGAGGGTGCCGGGTTTTCTTTTTCCAATTGGGCCGGAGCTGGTCCAGTCGTTACCGTCAAACTGCGGAGACAGCGGGTTCACTTTGCCGGTGCCTCGGGGTGAGCCAGTCGGTTCGTAGCCATAGCCTTGCTTTCCTGAACCAGAAGAAGGAGATGCCTTTTGCAAGCGCAAAGCTTCGGCGTGATGCAACCGTTGCGAGGCTGACTGCCAGGTCTCGCCCTCTTGCGGGACGACGAACTGCCACCGCGACGACTCAGGAACATTCTTGATCAGCCACCCATGCGAACGGCGAACGTCGTTTTCGTTTACTTCACCCGGATGATAAATGGAGGTAAGGAAGCGGTGGTAGGAGTCGTGCGCCAGAGCCACCGCCGTTGACGACTTGTACCCAACTGGATACGATTTAACCAACGAATCGATGACGTGGGGATCATGAGCAAATATATCCAAGCTCCTTAAATGAGCTAATGCTTTTATATACGCTGATTGATGGTCGTTCGTCCACCCTTCCCGACCGTCGGCGATTCCTTGCATGTTTACATTGAACTGGTGCAGGGCGTCAGCCTGCTCAGGAGAAAGCCGACCACCCGCCGAGCCCTTGGCGATGCGCTTGGCGTTGTTGGTCGAGACGTCCTCCATGCGCTGGTTCGCCATTCCGCTGCGATAGTTCCGACCGCTTTCGTTGAACTTCGCCAGGTCGTCGCTGTGGGCCGATTTGGCCGATTCCGAATAGTGATGGGCGAGGTTCATCAAGGCGGCGCGCTGCTCCTTTTGGTTGGCGTGGTCGTGGGCCAGCTGTTCGCCCAGACCGTGGTGGTACGCCGAAATCAGGCTGCCGAGGTACTTCGGGTTTTGGCCCAGCAGCGCCGGCAGAAGGGCGATGGCGATCTCGGTGTCGCTTGGTCGGCGGGGAGTGTGGTGGTCCGGCACGTTCTCGGCTTGCTCGGCGTGCTGGTGCGAGAGATCCATGAGTTGGCCCGAGCGTGAGGTATCCAATTTCGGTTGCTGTGACGGGTCAAACCGGGGGTGTGACGGGTGGGTGTTGACGAATTGCGTTGCCGCTTTGATGAGTTGAGAAAGATCTAACATGGTATTTTTTGTTTCCTAGGTTTGTGGGCCTGGTGTTATGGCTTTTCTGGTTTTGTCTTTGCACCGATGGCATTTTTGATGCCCGAGTAAAGCCCCAATGCTTG
>JAYVXG010000552.1:0-3990 GCA_043785475.1 Armatimonadota bacterium | reverse complement strand
CGACCTGACACGGTCACGAGCGGTATGCATTGAATTGCGGGATCTTGGGATAAGCCTTTCGATCGATGACTTCGGCACGACAAAGGGCTCGACTGTCTATCTTGCGGACTTCCCTGCAATGGCTCTCAAGGTAGATCGAGCCATTACAAGCCGCTTGGAGAACGACGAGAGCGCAAGGAAGAACTTCCAGTCCATCATTGAGCTTGCCCATTCGCTGAAGATGGTCGTAATTGGCGAAGGAATCCAAAGCGAGAAGCAGCTAGAGTTACTCCAGACCTTGAACTGCGATCTCGCACAGGGTTTCCTGTTTGGCAAACCAATGTCTGCGGTTGAACTCGCAGAGTCGATCAAATTGGCTGGACCACCCGATTCAGGCCCAGTTCTGTCGACTGCCTAACACATTTCTAACGTTCGGCACTATCGCCTCTTACAACTTTCTACCGATACAAATAGCAGGTCCGAGGGTAGACGCTGGGTGAATTCGCGTAATATAGACTAAAGGCACTATGAACTGTCCACGCTGCCGAGGAGTCGCTCCTGCCGGAGTTTCGTTTTGCCCGCATTGCGGGAACGATCTTCGTATTTTCCAGCAAGCTCCTACTCAGAAAGCTCAGGTTCCGGTAAAAGAGCAACTGAAGAAAGCCGCTGCCGTAGGACCCGCCGGATATTTTCAACCTCAAGGCGGCGCGGGTGCCATTCCAATTTCAGATCGAAAATCAAAACTCCCGTGGATTCTTGCCTCAGCTTTACTTTTGGTGCTACTGGGTTCCGGTTTCTTGGTTTTGAATATGCTCAAGAAAACGGGCACCGATCCGAACAGCATGCTTCAGAAAAATGGGGCGTTGCCGGGATCGATGCTTCAGAAAACGGGCGCAGAAAAGCCATTTATGGCAAAAACTGGAGACCATCCACCGCCTGCCCCCGAACCAGACCTTCGGTGGCTATACCACCTCGAAAAAATAGAAAAGCGTAGAGGTGAGTTGGCCAAGAAAGGACTTTCCAAGTTTATGGTGATGTCTCAACCTGCGGGGTTCGGTGCGGGAGACGTTGATGAGTTGACAAAATTTGCCGCGAATTCTGAAGGAGACTTCCCGAATTCCGCCGTGGACAAAATAGCCGCAGAAAGCGCCATCTCAAAAAAGGAATGGGCAGACTTGAGGAAAGATTTTGACAGCTTCCCACCCCCACCTGATTGCGTGACAATCGCCGAACCATACGGTCACGCGATGGACGAAACTCGGGCGATGATGACCGATATCATGGATGCAATTACCGTTTCCAAAGAAGACCCCCAAAAGGCCTTGCAGAGCCTTTATGGCATGCAAAACAAGTCCAAAACGATTGACGACTTCGGCAACACGGCCGATGATCGCGTTCAAGCCCTGTGCAGTAAGTACAACAAGCGAAAGTGGTTCAGCGTTAATAGCGACTTTGGCAACAGTAGTATTTTCGGTTCGCTTGGAATGAAATAGTTTGGGCTAAAATAGCTTCAGATGATTTCGATTTTGAAGCGCAAAAAGCCTCTGACAGTAATCCGCAAGCAATCACCACCGGTCGTGAGCGAGGATCATGTTGCGAAAGCAAATTTGGCTCTCGCGGAGGCCATCGAACGATTGCCGATGACGTATCATCCAGTCTTGGAATGGCGTCGATACAGTGTGACGGCAGGAATGGCGCACTATCAACATGGCATGATTTCCCTTTCTGCCGTTGTGCTCAAAGATTCCGCCCACATTCGTGAAACCTTGCTGCACGAGTACGCCCACTTACTGGCCTATGATCGACATGGCCAAAAGGGGGCGGGGCATGGCAAGCACTGGAAGCAAGCGATGGTTGACCTCGGTTTGGAGCCTAAGGTTCACCATCAATATGAAGTCGTCCGAAATCAATCTCGGCAAGTTGTCGTCTATCGGTGCAAGAAATGCGGACTGACCTTTGGACGAAAACGCCGATTTCAGCACCGAAAGCGCTATTTTCATCGTCAATGTGGCGGTCTAATTGACCTCGTCGAAGTTCAGCGAGCGACATTAGAATAACTTGAGACGTAGATTCAAGTACCCCAATGTGGATAGCTAACGTAGACAGGACTCGCGCTCTCGAGCAAAAAACTGAGTGCGAGTTTGGAATATGCTCTTCCGTCCTCATGGAACGGGCAGGGTTGGCCGTCTTTGATGCCCTTCGAGAATTGGTTCCCGCCGGGGGCAGAGTCCTCGTTGTTGCTGGAAAAGGAAACAATGGTGGCGATGGCTTAGTCGTCGCACGAGTCGCGCTCCAGCATGGCTATCGAGTTGAAATCTTAGTTACATGTCTCGAAGAAGAAATGACGCCCCTTTGCAAGCATCAACTGGATGCTGCGGTCGTTGCGGGGCTTGATCCGGTGTTTCCAAACACTCCCTGTTGGAACAAAAAAATTGACCAGATCGGGGCAAAGGATGTGATTATCGACGCAATCCTCGGCATTGGAGCCAAAAAAGAAGTTCATGGCTGCGTTCGCGAATGCATTCAAGCTATTAACCGAAGCGGCGTACCCGTTATTGCCGTTGATGTGCCCAGTGGAATTTGTTGTGACACTGGCGAAGAGCTCGGCGAAAGCGTCTGGGCATTGCGGACGATCACCTTTGGGATGGCAAAGCCGTACTTGTTCCAGGGAATCGGTTTGGAGCACGCGGGGTTTTGGTCGGTATCTGAAATTGGATTTCCTCAAGTCTTATTGACCGAACCTTCCGAGGCGAGAGTTTTGGACGGCGAATGGGTGGCTTCATTGCTGCCCGAACGGTTGAAATCAAGCCATAAGGGTGACAACGGCCATGTTCTCGTCATTGCGGGAAGCAAGTGGATGCGCGGTGCCGCGTCGCTGGCAGCATTGTCTGCCCTGTCGGCGGGAGCAGGATTGGTTACGGTCGCCTCGGTTCCCAGCGTGTGCGATGCAGTTGCTTCGCAGGTTCCAGAAGCTCTATTGTTACCCTTGGAAGAAATCGACGGTGTGATCAGCCCAAAGGCGGCGCAGATGCTGTTTGAATTAGAACACAAGTTCGAATCGACTTTGGTCGGGCCAGGAATGAGTACCGAGCAGGCTGCCAAGGACTTTCTGCATGAGTTGTTTGCGCATTGGACGACGCCTTGCGTGGTCGATGCGGATGCGCTCAACTGTGTTTCTTCGGGCGTCAAATTGCCAAGGACCGATTGTGTTTTAACTCCCCATCCGGGCGAGATGAGCCGACTGCTTCATTCAAGCATTGCTGAGATTCAGTCCGACCGATTCCGGACCGTGCGTAGCGCGGTCGAAGACATCAAGCAATGCGTGCTCTTGAAAGGGCCGTACAGCATCGTTGGGGAGCCTGGGCAACCTTTGCTCGTGAATTGCACCGGCAACCCTGGACAAGCGAGCGCGGGGATGGGCGATGTGCTTGGTGGCATGATTGCGACGCTCATCGGTCAAGATCTGCCCGGTTATTACGCTGCGGGCTGTGGCATGTTTTGGCATGGCGCGGCGGCGGATATCTGCGCCGAGGAAATTGGCCAGGTTGGGTACCGAGCGTCAGATGTCGCGAGGGCCCTGCCGTCAGCTCGGTCACGCATAGTCTCTGCCTGCATGGAGCGATAGAAAAGTTTGCGGTAAACAGTCAGCAGGTTGCCGATGATCACATCATTGTTTTTACTCTCATCTGAAACCAAACCGGACGTAACGCCGATAATATAGGAATATGTTTGACTTGCTGCACGTAATGGGAGCCGGGATGCCGCTCGCGTCTTCAGAGGAGATATTTATTCCCCTCTTTGCGATTCTGGTCGTGTTTGGAATCCCCA
This sequence comes from Armatimonadota bacterium, assembly GCA_043785475.1. Lineage (GTDB taxonomy): Bacteria > Armatimonadota > Fimbriimonadia > Fimbriimonadales > Fimbriimonadaceae > Fimbriimonas. Next base: position 183 of record JAYVXG010000552.1, on the reverse strand, counting down.
TCATCGCCATTCTCACCGCGCATCAACGCAAAATGACCGAATTGATCCATCGAAATAATCCCCAGACTGTCGACCCAATTGTTCAGCAACAACTCGCGAATATGCAGGCTCAAATCGCTGACATGCGGTCGATGATGCAAGAGCACATTATTAACAACGATCGGGGTACGTCATCCTCGTCCA
>JAYVXG010000551.1:0-3995 GCA_043785475.1 Armatimonadota bacterium | reverse complement strand
ACACACCTGTTCGCGATAAAATCACGAAGGAGTGGGATGACGAATTACGCGCTGCTGAGCAGGCTCACGATGAAGTTAGAATTGCCGAAGCCACTAAGCGAAGGGATGCTATTAGTTTTGGGCTCCGTAGTTATTCGTTGGGGCGAGTATTCCTGCAACTCGATATAGTTGCTATTTCAAATTTTTGGAAAGGTGTACCATTTGCTGCCAGCACAATCCCTGGCGTGAAGCTGAGGCTATACCCTTCGGACTTCGATCGGTCAAGGAGGACCACAAAGCAAGGGGCAGACGGAAAGCCCGTTGAAGTCAACTATGAGCACCGAAGATTTACATTTTTCCGATTCGATCCCGCCACTGGAAAATTCCGTGCTTACGAGCGATCCTTTGACTTTGATCCGACTAATCCTGAATTGTCTACTGGTGGCTCGGAAGGTGGAGGAATGTTCTCTTCGACGAGTGCCTATTTCGATATCGACCAATCCCTCAAAAAGCTGCCTTTCTACACGCAACTTGAACCTTGGATGAAGGGAAAGGAAACCTTTTTAAAGTTTCCACAGGCAATCGATATAAATACGCCAGAATGGGAATCGCCGTGGGCTGGAAAGCTCTTTCGAACGGGGGATCATCTTCGATGGCTTCACCGAGCGACTGGAGTTCCGGTGGTTGGTCAGGCTGACCGTTCGGCATTGCCTGATTACTCATCATTCAATCGAACTGCACCCAAGCTTAACCGAGGTAAGGCGACTGCCGCTCTAGACATTAGGATGCTGATGGAGGATTATCGATGTTTGGCGAAGGAAGACAGCGGGTTCCTTCTTACTCGGAATTTCGGCTACTGGTCGCGAAGGGGCAATGAGATGCCTGAAGACACTTGGAAGAAGGTTGAACCAAAGGAGTCCGATCAGTTGCCTACGGTTGATCAGGCGTCCGCCATTGCAAGGCTATTCAATGAGACTCAGCTATCGAACCGAGAAACAAATTATCCCGTTTCTCGGTTGAATCTCATGCAAGTCATTGAATGCTTGGATTCGCTGAAACTGTACTCAACTTTTTCGCAAAAGCAGCAGGAGATTGCCGCCAGTGACGACGGAATTGGGATGTCGGAACTTAGCGGTAACCAGCGGGAGCAAATGCTGAATACGGCTTTGAAAGCGATCTTGGAGCGGCCAGGTTGCACCTATGAATTAGCAAAAGGACTTGCCCTTAATGGATTTGGACTTGATCAACTAAGAGGCATTCGTTTCGTTGCAAAGTGGAAGACACGAGTTAGTAATTATAAAGTAGTGGGTTCGGCTGACGGGGCCAAGCTCGTAGAGCAGCCAACGCCAGAAGAGTTAAAGCGGGAAACCTTGTGGTTCACGTTTTCGTTATCGAAGAAAGAGGCATTCACCCAGCACATCGACTTCAAAAAATAGCTATTCAACTGAATTTTTTGTAGAATGAGGGACAGTGGATTTAGCGAGTCTTTTTTTGGTGTTGCAAGGCGGACTTGCGAGGGACGCCCGGTTTTCGGCTGCGATCGATTTTGATTTACCACTGTGTCAGATAACTGACTTTTGCAAATCCGTTTCGCTCAAAACGAACGTGGAACTTTCGGTTGCGAAGGACGTCCAGGACTTGAAAATCGATGCCTTCGTCGATCAGCGGCCGGTTGGCGAAACGCTCGATAAGGTAGCCAAGGCGCTGAATTGCGAGTGGGTTCCGGCTGGGAAAGGGTATCGACTGGACATGAGCGTGCCAAACACGAACCGAGAGCGGAATTTTAACCTGGCGGAGGACGCAGAGAATCGACACATCGCGGAGACCAAGCTTTGGGCTTGTGAGTTCTTCGCCAACATGATTCCTGGTTCGGATAAGCAGATGACTCATGGTCAGGAACTCATGTCGGCGGATGATCGAAAAGCGATCATTGCTCCTTACGAAACTGCTTTTCGCGCGGCCCAGGCAGGCAAGAATCAAGAGGAAATTAGCGAATCCCAGTTAAAGTATTCAGCTATCTCCGAGGCGGCTGGCTCGCTCGACCACCTCAACATTGGCCACGTAATGCTTCAGATGAACAAGTCCGCCCGCGAAGCCTTTTGGCAGGGCGAACCGATCATGGCGGCGTCTTTTCCCGGTAACGGATACAAGTTGTGGCCGTCGGATTTTTACGCACCTTCGAAAACCCAATATGTTTCCGGACAGCTGGTTACACAAGGCGAGCAGGTCAATTTTGATTTCCTGAGTTTTGACCCGAAAACCAGCAGTCTGAACACTCATCTCAACACGTATTTTGTGTCCGAAGGACAATTTGGAAAATCAGAAATTGGGATGAGCAATGGGGGACCGTTTGGTGGGTCATCGACCCGAAACAGAGTTTCTGATAAGTTGAAGAAACTAGCCTTCTATCAGGACCTTTTGCCATGGACCAACGCCACCGATACTCCAGCGAAGTTTCAACAGGCAATCAATCTGGACACCGAAGAGTGGCCGTCGCCTTGGTCGAACAGTCGGCGGCGCCTCGGAGATCACTTGCAGTGGCTTCATCGAGCCACCGGTATTCCGGTCGTCGCTCAGGCGGATCGAAGCTGTCTGTATTATTGGATCGCTCTGAAGCGTCCTGTCAAAACGGCGAGTGCGTACCTCAAAGCGCTCATGAATGAGTTTGAGGTGTATTGCCTGGAGGATCATGGATACCTCGTTGCACGAAACTATCGATTTTGGTCGCATCGCCGCCACGAAGCGCCAGAAGCGGTTTGGAAGCAACTTGCGCCGGTAAAGGGTGTGGGCTCGGTGGACATCAATCGATATGCCGCCTATGCTTTGGCTCTGAGAGAAGATCAGACGCAAACCGAAGACATTGCCTATCCACTGTGTGAAGTCGACCTTTCACGGATGGCCTATTGCTACCACATGGTTCGGTTTTACGGAATGCTGACGGACGCGCAACGGCAGACTGCTCGTCAGGAAGCGGGTTTAGGTGCCGAAGACATGACCGCTGCGCAGCAATCTGAGATGAATTCCTTGTTAAAGAGGGTGATATTCAAGTACGGGTCATGCTCGGTTGGAATGGCGAAGTATATATTCACCAACGGGCTCGGGGTGAGCAATCTTGGTCAAATGAGGCTGCGTTTGTTAGAGAACGGCTATCACCAAGAAACCAACTATATTGAAGAATTGAAGGATGGCGGGGTCGTTATTCGGCCATCAGGAACGGTAAAAGTCCAGGTCAGCCAAATCATGTTCAGGTTCCAGTTGGATAAGGATCAGACCATCACCCAAGCGATTTCGATTGATAAGTAGGGCCGTTCGTTCAACTTGACGCACGAAGTAAACTATTGATTGCCCATGGTTGAGCTTGAAACGTTTCCGAATCCGAACCCAAACCGCAATTACACGATCAAGCACGTGAACCCCGAGTTCACCAGTGTCTGCCCCAAGACGGGATTGCCTGATTTTGCCACCATCGAATTGGAATATATTCCCGGCGACGTATGTATCGAGCTGAAGAGTCTGAAGTATTACTATCTGGACTTTCGCAACAAAGGCATCTTTTATGAGGCGGTGATCAACCAAATGCTCGATGATCTGGTTGGGGCTTGTAAGCCTCGCTGTATGCGGGTGACGGGGAATTTCAGCGCCCGTGGCGGAATTCATTCGGTGGTTACGTGCGAGATGGAAACGAGATAGTTGGCCGTTTGCACTTTGCAGTTTGCCGAAAGAATCATCCACCCCGTCATTCCAGCTAAGGCCCCTGAAATGGCCTCATCAAAACGTGGCTTTGTGGCACGTTTTGACAAGGACTCTCCCCTCCAATCTTTGTAGGGGAGAAAGTCTCCGGAGATTCGGAGTTTCTCATCTTGGCTGACAGATGAAAGCTAACAGCTCCCCAGCCTATATTTGCCTCAGTTCCTCAATTGCCCGTTGGATCTCATGGGCTTCGGATTCGACTCGGCTAAGATTTGCTCGCAGCGGCTCAAGGTCGATTTGGACGGCTTGCTGGTTCTGAAGGCTCA
>JAYVXG010000550.1:0-4003 GCA_043785475.1 Armatimonadota bacterium | reverse complement strand
GGTGGGTCATTCCTATGTTGAACCAGACGAACGGGTGCTCGGGGCGGTCTTGGAGGTCGAGGTTTAAAAGATACCAATCTCGTTCTCTCTTGTTGGCTTGGCCCTTGGCACTTGTGTCATAACCTGCGTGAAGGACAACGGCATTTATTTTCATGATCTCACCGCCATGTTCGCGGATTGAGGCGAGGATTTGCTCGTGGATTCTTCCCTCGAATTCGATTCCTGGAAAGTTTCGAATGAGTTTGACGTGGTCTACCTTGGTTCCGGCGTTCGGGCCTTCTTCGACGAATTGAACGGGAACCACGAACGCGGTGATTCCCGGCTCTGCGTTGATACCGGCGTGCAAAACTGCTTCACCGCTTTGTAAGGGGAGAACATCGTCGGCATCGAGCCAGAATATCCACTCTCCAGTGGCGTGGCTGAGTGATTCGTTTCGAGCAAGGGCAAAGGAGTCGGGCCAACTGCTTTCGATGAGTTTTACTCCATGGCTCGTCGCGATTTCTTTGGTTCGGTCGGTTGATCCGGTGTCCACCACGATGATTTCCTTAAAGAACGGTTTTGCGCTTGTGAGACATTGGTCCAGCACCCGTTCTTCGTTTTTGACGATCATGCAAAGAGAGATGTTGGCTCTTTGTTTAAGCTCTGCTATTTGGTGTTGGACTCGGTCTGGTTTTCTCGTTTCATCGAATCTTGTGATGCCGTCGATGAGGTTGAACCCAGGAAGGTGGGATGCGTAGCCACACTCAAGATCCCCTTGCCACTTCTGGCGGTAGATTGCTCCGTTGGTGTCGAGGAGGCTTTTGACGTTGGGAACCGAGCGGGTGAGAGAGCGGGAACCCCAGTGGTGGACGTATGCTCCGGTGACCATTCGGAGGCGGTAACCGGCGCGGGACATGCGGTAGCAAAGGTCGGTGTCTTCGAAGAGCCCAATTCCGAATCTCTCGTCAAAGAGTCCGACTTCATTCAGGACTGACCTGCGGATGGCGATGGCGAATCCGACGAGGATTTCGACGTCTTGGTTTTCTGATGTGGTTGAGAAGTCGGCGGCGAAATTGTCGAGAGTGTCGAGACTCGTATAGGTTGGGAAGACTCTTTGGTGGTAGCCGACGTTATTGGACATTGGTCCGCTGGCTCCGATGGAGCCGCTCGCCATAAGCCCCTCGATGAGTTTGATGAGGCCAGTGCGGGGGACAACGGTGTCGGAGTTGAGGAAGAGAACGACTTCTCCGGTTGAGGCTTCGAAGCCCCGGTTGCAGGTTTTGGCGAAGCCTTGATTTGTCTCGTTTTCGATGAGGGTTATATGTTTTTGTTTTGCAGCTTCCTTGGCGTCATCGGGTGAGACATCGTCGACGACGATGAGTTCATGAATGAGGTCTTGGCATTTTTCTAGGCTGTCGAGGCACATTTGGATGTCCTCACGTCCGCCATGGAGGGGGATGATGATGCTGAGAGTTGGCCAGTTTTTTGGCTTTTCTGGGTTTGTTTCGGCCATTGATCGGTCGTCCCAGACGCCTTTGAGGATTTCGGGAATTTCGATGCGCTCTGCCATTCCGTACGCCTGTGGGTGGGTCGGGTGGAAGTTCCGCATGAGCTTGTCCTTGTCCCACTGTTGCCAAACGTTTTTGTACCAGTCGTGAACGAGTTCGTGCTTGTGGCTCCAAGTCGTAATTTTGCGGTGGATCCGCTCGTCGGGTCCGGCGTAGCTGAGATGGTGGATGACGCCGTGTTCGGGCGTGAGGGTTAAGGGGCGTCCGCCTTGGAAATCTCGGATGTAGACGTGGTAGACATTGTGCAGGTCGATGAGGATGGCGGGTGCGAGTTGTTCTCGGGGACGGATGACGTACCGGGCGGACTTCCAGTAGGTGTCCATATGCGCGTAGACGCGCTCGGCTATTTGTTCTTTGGCGAGTTTAATGAGGGTGTCGAGGAGCTTGGGTTCGATGACTTCGTCGCCATCGGGAATGAGGGCGTATCGGTAGCCTCGTTCTTTAGCCTCTTGGTACGCGGCGCGGCGGTGGGCGGTCTCATTATCCCAATCTCCGAGGATGACTTCGGCTCCGGCTCTTTCCGCTTCTTGGGCAACTTTCGCCCAGTCGCCAGTTGTGCCATTCCAGGAAGTTCGCGAGATAAAGGCTAGAACTGGGCCAAAATTCTTAGCCGCCTCAATGCTCTTACCTACAAACCACCAATCGTCGTGCAGGCATAAAACGACGCATCTATTTTGTTTTTTCAATCCTTTCCCCCTAAGCAGAACGAAAGAATATGATATTTCGTGCCGCTTTATTCTGGACAGCCGAGACTTTAATGAACATTTACGAACCGCTAGGAGTCTGTTTCGGTCTTTTTAGTAGGCTCTTTGCTTCCGTCATAGAAGAACTGATGAACTTTTCCAAGACCAGTAACTGTCAGATTCTCATGAACGAAGTCTTTGCGGACGGTCCAAGTTGTTACAACCTCAATGCCGAGGGCTTTCAGATCGTCTTTCGATGCGTATATCATGTTCTTATTCCTAAATATCGAGTGCATTAGGGAGGTGTCTCAACTCATATCTGAGGGCGGTTATGGCCGCTTGATTCCAAGAAGCCTTCCTTGACTGTCGTAGGTATAGGTTATCGGTTTCCCAACTTCCCAAGGTTCACGTTTTGGCAATTCGCTTTTGAATTTAGCCCACTTTGCTGATTCTTCGGGCGTGTCGGGAATTATTTCAAATTCAGGATCATGTTCCATATTTTCCACCTCAACCTATTCACACATCCGTCCTAAACGGTCTAGAACGGCTAGTTATCCAACTTCAAATTCATTCTACAATCGAAGCTCGACAAATGTGTTTAGCAAAATATTGATTTGCCCGCTTAGCCACCCAAAACTACTTCGTCGTCTCTTTTCCAGTTCATGCCGACCTGAGTTTCACTGTTTCCATGGATGGTACTCACATTGGTATATCGCCGGATACGCTCATCCTTTTCTAGCAAGAGTGAAGTTACTTCCGAGATTCTGGACTTATCTGGGTTACTTGCTCTTCGGCTGCCTTGGCCTCAGTTGTTGCACCTTGTAGCCGCCCTGAGATGGATCGAAGATAACCCGACTGTTGTTTTGCTTTGCGAATGCTTCGAGTTGTTTCTTAAGCTCTTCGGGAAGCTCGGGCTTGCTTGAACTTTTCCTGGTCGGTTTACGACCGACTTGTTTAAGCAATCTTATGGCAGATTTCACTTCTTCAGGATTTGTCACAACATTGCCATCCGTAAAGTTGATGTTTGTAGCTAGCATGCTTATGAATGAAAGCCCGTCTTTACGCGAGATACCGACACATCGGTGTCCTCAATTGCAAATTTCTTTGTGCCACTGACCGCAACCCAAGCTTTCGTGTACTTCTTCGCTATGCGCCTAAGAAGCACGAGGTCATAGTTTCCGATGTTGCTGAAATTAGAGATGCTGGCTGGCACACAGTGCATCTGGCATATTCAAAATTTCTTCAGGACTCTTCACTCACTGGGGTGTGGGCATCCGGTTTTGTGCCCTTTATCCTTCAGCCTAATGCTTGATTCGGTTGAGGTCTATGGCGTAGTCAGTCCGTATACAAACGCCTTGGTCCTTGGGAAGTCCAATGTCGTGGTAATCATTCCTCTGCTGGCTCATGCCAACCCTCCTTCAAAATCGTTCCATCCACAAGTTTTGGCTCAAGAGCAACTATTTTTCCTTGCTGCAATTCAAGGAGCTGGCTCTTGAATTCCTTCATGACCTGGCCCTGTAAGTGCTGGATCTTTGGCTGAAGGGTTTTTCTTGTCTGAGATGCCCAATGTTTCTCGTCATTTGATGACACCTTTAGGTTTGACAAATAGAAGCAACCTAAATCTAGGGCTAGGAGCAAGTAAGAATCCTCGGGGTTAAACCTCTTGATTGCTTCGTGGGCTCTCTTTGTTTCTCCTGACTCAAGTAGGCCTACGATACACCAGAACTGCTCCAGCGAAGTCACGGTATCGGGATGATCTTTGGGCCTGATCTG
>JAYVXG010000549.1:0-4012 GCA_043785475.1 Armatimonadota bacterium | reverse complement strand
TTGGTCGGCTGTGCTGATCCAAATGCCCAGATAGTTGAAACGACTCCGAGTCCGGGACCGCAAACCAAGGAGTATGTTCCTTCGGCCCAAGCCGGTGTCGCAAAGGACATTACGAAGTCATTAGGCTATGGCCGGTACAAGCCGTATATTGCGTCGACCGTTCGATTTGGTCATCGCTCTAATCCATTTGCTTTGAATGCAAGTGAAGAGGCTTTTGATATTGCGCAGGCAAGCGAGAGAATTGTAATCGAAGGGGGATCGTTTGGTCTCCTATACGAACCGCCAGTCGATACGCTGCCGAATGCTGAGCCTGTCGAACCTCAGCCATACCGAAGACTTTCGGGAATCTTGGTTGGAGACTCCGTCCTCGCAATTCTTGAGGAAGGCGGCACTTCAACTATTGTTCGACCTGGTCAGCTCATTCCAAATACGAACTGGCGAGTCGTTTCAATCGACCTAAACAAAGCCGTATTGAGACGAGAAGGAAGCACGCGTCTACCAAGAGAAGTTGAAGTCAAGCTTGAAATTGGTATGCCTTTTCAAGGCGGAAACACTAATCCTGGCGGTGGCAATCAACAAGGCGGTATCCCTGGCCAACCTGGCGGAAACGGGAAGAAAGGCGGCGGCGGTAGTGCTGCTGGTGCCGACTAGACAATTTACTACAGCATAGATTAAGTAAGAAACGATTTAGAAAGAGGAACGTCCAAATTTTGAGGTCAAGAAACATGAAAATAAGAAACATGATGATTGTAGTCGCACTCGCGATGACAACGGCTTGCATGACTCCGCTGGCTATGGCACAAGGAGATATCCTTGATCATAAGATCAGTTCCGCAGAGTATCAAAACTCTGATCTTCGAGAAGTGCTCAAAACCCTTTTCAAAGAAGTTAATGCCAGCTACAGCATTCCCCCAGACATCCAGGGATCCATTACCTTGAGCATGAAGGAAGCCAAATTTGAGCTTGTTCTTCAAAACGTGCTGGCTCAAGTTAATGCAACGTACCGATACGAAGGTGGAGTGTTCGTGATTTTGAAACGAGAACCACCAGAGGGAGGAACACCCATAGACAATACGGGCGGCGCACCAAAGGCTCCAGGCAAGATTGTTCGGAAAATTTTTATTCGATCAGCTGATCCTCAGTTAATCGCAATGCTCATTGGTGGAACGGGCGGCGGCCAGCAAAACTGGGGCGCCAGTCCTGAGCCCACGAGCCTCAGCAGAATGCAGTCCGGCCAAGGTGGCGGCGGCGGCTTCGGTGGCGGCGGTGGCGGCGGTTTTGGTAACGGCGGCGGCGGCGGTGGATTTGGCGGCGGTAGCGGCGGATTCGGCGGCGGTGGCGGCGGATTTGGTGGCGGAAGCAGCGGCGGTGGCGGCGGATTTGGCGGTGGCGGATTCGGCGGCGGTGGCGGCGGCGGCGGTCGAGGCGGCTAGGAAGGTCTCGTAAAATAGTTGCGAGGTGATTGTAGGAGTTCAAATGCAAAAAATTAAGATGAAATTAATGACAGTAGCGATTGGTGCAGTGGTAGCTGCATCTTTCGCCGCTGCTCAACAGCAAAGCGATGTCACGCGGCTGAATGTGAATTTAAAGGATGCGGATCTCGTTACCGCGACCAAGATGGTCACGGAGCGAACCGGATTGCAATTCATGTTCCGGTCAACAAAGGCGTTCAATAAGGTAACCCTTCAACTGAAGGATATGGCGGCAGACGATGTCATTCGCTATATTTGCGATTCAGCTGGGGCATACGTGACCAAGGACGAAAACGGTGTTTACGTAATTAGCGCAAACAAGCCAGTAATAGAAAGTCCAACAATTTCGAAAAAATTAGTCAGAGTCATGAAGAAGATCAAACTCCTTCATGCAGGTGCTGATGAGATTTACTCTCAAGTAGTCATGAGCAAGATTCTCGATCCAGCTGCTCGACTGTCGCCAAATCTTCGCGCCCTTAATATGGCTCGACTGATGACTTCTGGAACAGAGTTGGGTTCAAAGTCTTTCGGAGTCCTCGATTCCGTTAGCTCATACGATCGATACCAACCACAATCAGTCCCAAGCAAGGCTGCAGTATCCGACAACGGTAACAGCATAACAACCCCTGGCGAGGAAGGTAGCCAGCGCGGTGGACTTGGTGGTGGCGGCGGTGGACTTGGCGGCGGTGGCGGCCAAGGAGGATTCGGAGGCGGTGCAGGCGGCGGCCAAGGTGGCGGCGCTGGTGGCGGTCAAGGTGGCGGCGGAACTCAGTTGGTCGGCGGACAAGGGCTCGTACCCGATACCATTGATCACATCACGTACGATCCAACCGATAACAGCCTTATCGTTCGAGGAACAAGCGAAGAAGACATCAACACATTGCAAAATATCATTGCGCAATTTGATGTCAGACCTCGACAAGTTCAAATCAAAGTTGAATTCATTACGACTACAGAGAACCTCGATCAATCCCTCGGCTACAACATCAACTATTCAAGAGGAACTGTCATCGCTGGTATTGCTGGTTCAGACTTCTTGAGAGCCTCAGATCCAGTGTTCCTTACCTACGCAAGCGGTGACGCAGTCTTCAGACTTCGAACTCGACTCGCTGAAGGCAGAGGACGAGTTGTTACTGCACCAGTCATCCGAACTATGAACAACACACCGGCAACGGTATTTGCGTTCACGAATGATTGGATTCTGACGTCAACGACGACAGGAATTGGTAACAACATCATTACGACGGTTAACCCACAGCAATTGACCCTCGGCACTGGCCTTTCAGTAACTCCTCGAATCAATGGTGATGGCACCATCACGATGGGGCTTACTCCTTCAGTTCAATCAACTGTTGGCACAAGACAGGTGACATCGTCTGGTACCTCGTTCGAACTACCAATTACGGCGAGCCAATCGGTCAGTGTTGTCGTTAATGTGAAGGATAAAGAAACGATCGTTCTTGGTGGATTGACTACGGAAAGTACCAATACAACCACGACGAGAGTCCCAGTTCTCAGTGACCTGCCAATCATCGGTCAGTTCTTCAGGAAAGTTGTAAAAGGCAAAACTGCCAGTGAGCTCCTCATCTTTGTAACTCCGGTTATCATTGAAGACGAAGACACCGGCATCGCCCCGTAAAGCAAAACCTACAATCACATCGACGGGTAGCGTTTTCGAACGCTACCCGCTTTTATTTATAACATGGACGCTTGGATATTGATTGGAATGATGGGTGCCGGCAAGTCAACAATTGGTAACTTGTTGGCAGAAAAAACGGGGCGTGAGTTCGTCGATACGGACAAACTAATTGAGAAACGTCTGGGACGGCCAATCTCACAATTCTTCCAGTACTACGGCGAAGAAGCATTTCGAGACCACGAATCCTCGATCATTAAGGCGCTCACCCCAGCATCCATTGTCGTCGCAACCGGTGGTGGCGCAATTCTCAGAGATGAAAATTGGAATCATTTCCAATCAATTGGTAAACTTATCTATCTAAAGTCAGAACCGGAAGAACTCATCCGACGACTCCAAACCAGTAAGAAAAAGCGCCCCCTCTTGAATACAGAAAATTGGGAATCGACCCTGGTCACAATCCTAGAATCAAGAAAGGAGCGGTATGAACAAGCCGACTTGATTGTCAATGTTGATGACAGCGATCAAGACGAAATTGTCGAGCGAGTCCTCAATAAATTAAGTGAACAAGCATGAATATTCTCCACGCAAGAGGTCAATACTGCATTCACTTTCAAACAGCCCATCTGCCTGACGGAATCATTGTCACAGATTCCAACATTCACAATGCATGCAAAGACAGATTGCAAAGCCACGAGACAATAATCCTCGAACCTGGAGAACATTCAAAATCGATCGCAACGTACGGACAACTCTGTCAGACCCTCGTTCAGAAAGGAATAACAAGGAAATCCACCCTCATCGCATTTGGCGGTGGAGTCATTGGTGATCTCGTCGGATTTACCGCCGCAACATATATGCGGGGAATCAACTATATTCAAATCCCGACGACGCTCCTAGCTCA
>JAYVXG010000548.1:0-4035 GCA_043785475.1 Armatimonadota bacterium | reverse complement strand
TCCGACTTCAATGTAGATGAAACCGCAAAGCTCTGCGATTGGTCGCTACCATTGGCTCACACGCTCGAAGCGTGGGGAGATGCTCGATCATTTGAAGGAACTGCTACGATCATGCAGCCGATCATCGCGCCGATGTATGATGGTCGAAGCGAGATCGAAGTTTTCTCTAATTTGATTGGCGAAAGCCGAGGTGGATACGATATTCTCCGAACCCATTGGCAAGCCAACGGACTTGGTGGTGCAGACTTTGAGAAGAATTGGAGAACCGCCGTTCATATGGGCACGATCCCGAATACTGCGGCGGCCACGCTTGCGATGACGACTTTGGCTCCAGATTTGCCGGCGGTCAGCGCTCCAAATAGCGGGTTAGAAGCCAGCTTTATTCCTGACTCTGCGGTATACGACGGTCGATTTGCAAACAACGGTTGGCTCCAAGAGCTTCCAAGACCGTTGACAAAGGTCGTTTGGGACAATGTCGTAACCCTTTCACAGGCTGACGCAACCGCATTAAATGTCAAGACCGACGAAATGGTCAAAGTCACGACTGCAGCGGGCGAAATTGAAGGCATCGTTTATGTCTTGCCTGGCCAGGCACCGGGTTCGGTAACCATGAATCTTGGCTACGGTCGAACTGCCGGCGGATCGCTCGCGACAATTAGTTCTGCAAGCGTCCTTGGAGAGAAACCAGGAGACCAGGGTGGTGGATTCAGCAGCTACAAGCTTCGAACCTCAAAGAGCCTGCACTACACTCCTATTACCGCGATCACCAGCCTTAACACTGAGCAGCACCTTGCCAGTACTCAGGGTCACAGCCCTCTCGGAGGCAGCACGATTCCGGACCATCGTGATATTATCCGCGTTGGCACGCTAGAGGCCTATCTCAAAGAAGGTCCTGAAGTTCTAAAGATTGGACAATCTCCGGAAAAAGAGGAAATTGCGAAGGGCAACCTTTATCCCGAAGAAGTTTTCGAATGGGATGGCGATCAGTGGGGCATGACGATCGACATGAACTCCTGCACCGGTTGCGGAGCCTGTATTACGGCTTGCCAAGCAGAAAATAACATCTCGGTAGTTGGAAAAGAGCAAGTTGGAAAGGGTCGTGAAATGCATTGGATCCGATTGGACCGATACTACACCGGCTCGGATGAGAATCCTGAAGTCGTCTGGCAGCCAGTCGCGTGTGTTCATTGCGAAAAAGCCCCTTGCGAACCAGTTTGTCCGGTTGCCGCCACGATTCATAGCCACGAAGGACTCAACCAAATGGTTTACAATCGTTGCGTTGGAACGAGGTACTGCTCAAATAACTGCCCCTACAAGGTCCGACGTTTTAACTATCTCAACTGGTCAGACAACCAAGAGCAATTTACAAAGAAGACCCCACTTGTCAGCAACCGAATCGTTCCTGGCCCAATCAAGGAGCCAAAGACGAACGGCGTCCAGCTACTCAAGTTGCTGAACAACCCAGACGTCACGGTTCGAAGTCGTGGCGTCATGGAGAAGTGTACGTACTGTGTTCAGCGAATCAATGAAGCCCGAATTGAAGCGAAGAAGGGCGGACGAGGAATTGCGGATGGCGACATAATTACCGCCTGTCAGCAGTCGTGTCCAAGCGAAGCAATCGTCTTCGGAAACATCGCAAACAAATCCAGTCAGGTTTCAAAATTGAGAAGCGATCCAAGGAGCTATTTGCTTCTTGAGGAGCTTCAAACCAGACCAAGGACAAGTCATCTTGCCAAACTCCGTAATCCAAATCCCGAAATTAGGTCAGCAACGACTGGGGAGGCTCATTCTTAATGGCTGATAAGAGAATTAATGACCTGTTCATTACTGGTGATCAGACGTACGCAACGATTGACCAATCGGTTGGTCGTCTCGTTCTTGATCCGAAAGCTCACACAACAAACTGGCTAAAGTGGCTCGTTGTTGGTGTCATGGGTTCTGGCCTGATGATGTTCAGCATCGCTTGGCTGTTGTTTCAGGGAACAGGAATTTGGGGAAATAATGTTCCCGCGGCTTGGGGCTTTGACATTGTCAACTTCGTCTGGTGGATTGGTATTGGACACGCAGGAACGTTGATTTCTGCGATTCTCCTGCTACTTAGGCAGCAATGGAGGAACTCGATTAACCGATTCTCCGAGGCGATGACGATTTTTGCGGTTATGTGCGCGGGCCTTTTCCCGCTCTTGCACACCGGTCGACCTTGGAATGACTTCTGGCTTTTCCCTTATCCGAACATCTTGGGTATGTGGCCGCAGTTCCGGTCTCCGCTTCTTTGGGACGTCTTTGCGGTATCGACATACTTTAGTGTTTCGCTCGTTTTCTGGTTCGTGGGACTTATTCCTGACTTTGCAAACCTTCGAGACCGGTCCACAAACAAGTACGGTAAGTTCGCTTTCGCGCTTCTGGCTCTTGGTTGGAGAGGAAGCAACCAGCACTGGCACCGGTACGAGCAGATGTACTATCTATTGGCCGGCTTGAGTGCTCCACTGGTTCTCTCGGTACACAGTATCGTCAGTTTCGACTTTGCGATCTCGATCGTCCCTGGCTGGAACGTAACGGTTTTCCCTCCATACTTCGTTGCAGGTGCGGTCTTCGCCGGGTTCGCGATGGTTATTATCTGGGCGATCCCGCTTCGAAAGTATTACAAGCTTGAGCATCTCATCACGAATCGCCACCTGGACTGGATGGCGAAGATCACCCTCGCAACCGGGTTGATCGTTGTTTACGGTTACTTCTTGGAAGTGTTCTTCCAGTGGTATAGCGGCAACCCATACGAATTCAGACTTCTTACCAAGACTCGATTCGACGGAATGTACGCCAAGTTCTATTGGGCCCTAATCGTTTGTAACGGCATCATTCCTCAGATCTTCTGGTGGAACAAAGCTCGAACCAGCAATTTCTGGCTGATCTTTGTTTCGATCGCAGTTAGCATCGGAATGTGGCTCGAACGATTCGTCATTATTCCAATGTCGCTGACGAGTAACTACCTGCCGTCGAGCAACAAACCTTACTATCCGTCCTTTTGGGATTTTGGAATGTTCGCCGGAACACTGGGTTTCTTTACGATGCTGATGATCTTGTTCATTCGGTTCTTGCCGATGATCAATATCTTCGAAGTGAAGGATCTGCTCTACAAATTCCAAGGCAAGAAAGAGTATGTCGAGGGTCAACTACCCGTGGAGATGAAATAAATGGCTCACGATTATTCCGATCCAACTGGACTTTACGCGCTCGTCGGAGAGTTTGAGAATCCGGAGAGACTGAAACTGGCCGCCGAGGAAGCTCGGCATGCCGGATATAAGGTCATGGATGCTTACTCCCCCTTCCCGATTCACGGATTGAGCGAGGCGATTGGTTTCCGCGATACGAAGGTTCCATGGACGGTTTTCATTTTCGGCCTGTTGGGTGTGACCTTGGGTTACACGATGCAGTTCTACACCTCGGTTATTGACTATCCGATGAATGTAGGTGGCAAGCCATTGAACTCCATTCCGGCGTTCATTCCCGTGGCCTACGAAAGTACGATTCTGTTTGCGGCCTTCAGTGCGGCGATTGGAATGTTTGTTTACAATCGGCTCCCGATGCCCTACCATCCGATCTTCAATGCGAAGAATTTTGAACGAGCGTCGCAAGATCGATTCTTCTTGGCGGTTGAAGCCAAGGACCCGAACTATGATCCAGAAGCGATTGAGAAGCTCATGAAAAGTAATGGTGCCCTGGAGGTTTCAACGTGCGACTTCTAAGAAATGTTCTCGTCGGATTCGCCGCAATCGTAATGGTTGGATGCAACACCGACATGTGGGTTCAGCCCAAAACTGATCCCCTCGGTTCTAGTGAATTTTTTGCTGATGGAGCGGCGTCGCGACCACTCATGCCGGGCACAATTCCAAGGGGCCATCTTCGAGAAGACGGCGTGTTTTATACCGGTATTGAGAACGGGAAGTGGGTTGACAAGATTCCAGTCTCGGTCACGGTTGACCTACTGAAGCGGGGCCGTGATCGATTTGATATATATTGCTCGCCGTGCCATGGTCG
>JAYVXG010000547.1:0-4037 GCA_043785475.1 Armatimonadota bacterium | reverse complement strand
TGCGAACAAAAAAGGCTCCGCCGCCGAGGCCAAGAATCGATGCAATTGGGTTGCCCGCAAACACGTTTGGACTTGTCGTGCTCGGAGTAGTTTTCAATGTGATCGGTGAATCTACTTCGGGTACAAGTGGCTCTTTAGGCGTATACGATGCCGAAAGCGAGTCGGACGCAACTGAGGAATCTGGAATCGGTGCTAATGTACTCGAATGTGTTTCGGATACGCTGGCCTCCGACTGGGCGTAAGGCTGAATCGGGCCGGGTACAAACGGGTTAGCACACTTAACTCGAAGAATAGCATTTCCGTCGGAATCGACAAACGCGGGCGTGCCTTTCTTGAAAAATGAGACGTGAGACTTAATAATGCCGTTTTCCGGCGCGCTATAAATCGTGAAGTAGCCCGACTGCTGTATGGTGCCAAGGTGAAGTTTTCCGACATATTCGAGGACTTCTTCCTTTGACATTGAAAAATGACGCATAAATCGGTCGGCGACTTGTTTGTCGGACTTTATTTGCGCAATCAGCTCTGGGACCGAGTTGGCTGGTTTATTAATGAACGCATTTAATTCGGGTCGTGCAAAGGCTGAACCTACGACACCAATCAATAACGCTCCCGTGACAATTCCTTTCATTTACATTTACCTTTATTAAAGCTTTCGCTGTACGATTGAAGAGAGTGAGTTTGCAAGAATGATGCCCTTAGGACCCTCAAATCGAAACAACTTCAAATAACTAACAAAAATACCGGATGACTACAATTTAACATTACGCCGAATAACTTCAATAGCTTCCGCCGCCGCCGCTTGTTCTGCCTCTTTTTTTGACCTTCCGGAGCCTTCTCCGATAACTTCATCGTCAAAAAGCACTTCGACCGTAAACTTTCTGTCATGGGCCGCACCAAACTCATTCATGATCCGATAGTTCGGGGTTTTTTTCCAGATTGACTGGGCAATTTCCTGAAGCTTGGACTTGAAATCATCCGGATTAACGTCTCCGCTACTAATTCGAAGAAGATATGGGTTCAATTGTTCCAAAATAAACCAACGGGCAACTTCTAGACCAGATTCTAGATAGATAGCCCCAAAGATTGCCTCGACCACGTCGGCCAATATTGACGGTCGCTGGCGACCACCGGTGGATTCTTCACTTGGGCTCAATTCCAAAAACGATGCCAGACCGAGTTTCAGGGCAATCTCCGCCAATGGCGCTTCTTGGACCACGCTACTCTTAGCCTTAGACATCATGCCTTGATCCCAGAACGGGTGATGTTCGAATAAGTACTGCGCAACAACCAAACCAAGCACTGAGTCGCCAAAGAATTCAAGTCGTTCGTAGCTGTTATAGATATCGGCTGGTGCCGCAGAGCGGTGCCGCATTGCCAATCCGAACATTTCTTCGCTTTTAAGAGGGATGGACTTGGGGATCATTGCCGGTTTGCAAGTGCGTCTTTAATTCGGCGAACTCCTTCTTCAATATTCTTCCTACTGGTGGCGTAGCTTAACCGGATGTGCCCAGGACCCTCAAAAACTGAGCCCGGTACTACTGCAACGTGGGCGGTTTCCAAGAGATATTCGGCAAGGTCAATGTCGGTTTCTCCAGGCTTCAGACAAGCAGAAACATCGGGAAACGCGTAAAAGGCTCCTTTCGGCGGAGTGATTTTCACCCCTGGGATATCGGACAGCAAGCCGACAATCAGGTCTCGACGTACTTCAAATTCAGCACGCATCTCCTCGACGCTTTCTGAAGGCAAATTGAACGCGACCACCGCTCCTTTTTGGGCAAAAGAAGTGGGATTACTTGTCACCTGATCCTGAAAGTTGCTCATTGCCTTGGCTACGGGCAAGGGTGAAGCCGCGAATCCAATTCTCCAACCGGTCATAGCGTAGCTCTTGCTGCATCCACCGATCGTTACGGTCCGGTCCTTTGTGTTTTGGCTCAGGGACGCAATGGATTTGAAAGACGTTCCGTAAATCAATCGCTCATAAATTTCGTCAGAGATAATCCAGAGGTCATGCTTGTCAGCAAGGTCGGCAATACCTAGCAGAATAGTGTTAGGCAAGACTGCCCCACTGGGGTTGGAAGGGCTGTTAATGAGAATTGCTTTTGTTCGAGGTGAAATAGCAGCGCTGATTTGCTCAATATCTGGGACAAAGCCGGTCTCGAGAGAAGTGTGAACCACTTTAGGAATGCCGCCCGCTAATTGAATCTGATCGGCATACGTCATCCAGTAAGGCGCGATGAGGATCACTTCATCACCGGGATCGACCAAAACTTGCATCGCGTTGTAAACACTGTGCTTCGCTCCGCAACTCACAATTATTTGCGATGGGTAGTATTGCAGACCGTTTTCTCGGCTTAATTTTCCGCAAATAGCATCCCGGAGCTCAGATATCCCCGCCGAGGGCGTGTACTTTGTAAATCCGGAATCTATCGCCTCCTTCGCCGCATCACAAATTGGTTGGGGAGTGTTGAAGTCGGGCTCACCGGCTCCAAACGAGATGACGTCAATACCGTCAGCCTTCATCGAATTAGCCTTTGCGGAGATCGCAAGGGTTGGTGAGGGCTTAAGAATTTGAGTTCGCTGCGAAAGTGCCAAAGTTTTCAACGCTTTTTGAGTATAACCTGAGGCTTATGCAGAAGACGGCACGAAAAGTATGGGTAGTGGCATTCTGCGTACTGATCCTGGCATTCATTCTTCATATTTGGTTGGGTGCCTCGGATAAGATTACGATCGTTGATGTAGTGAGGGAGATTCTGCGGGGAAGGGGCAAAGATGACTCCGCCAATGCTATCGTTTGGAATCTTCGACTCCCGCGGGCGGTAGAAGCGGCTTTGGTGGGCGCAATCCTGGGTGTCGCTGGCTCTGCTCTCCAAACCCTTTTTCGCAACCAACTGGCTGAACCCTACATCGTCGGCTCGTCGTCAGGAGCTGCGATTGGTGCTGCGCTGATTATGGTCTTCGCAGTCGACCAAAATTGGGCGGACAGAGTGCCTTTGTTCTCCATTATCTGGGCAATGCCGGTGGCCGGATTCATCACGGGAATGATATCCCTCTCGTTAGTCATGAGGCTAGCAAAACGGCGCGGCGTAGTCGAGACGCCGACCTTATTGCTTGCAGGAGTCGTCGTCAGCACAATGCTTTCTTCTCTGCTTTCGTTTACTCTTTTGGCTTCAAACCGCGACCAGCGGATCGTCTTGCGTTGGATTTTGGGAAGCTTTGACGAGGCATTTTGGTCCTCGATTGGATTGATGGCATTGGTATTTGCGATTTCGTACGTTGTGCTGTACCGATCAACCCAGAAGCTCAACGCGATGTCGCTCGGAGAAGAAGGTGCGCTTGCCTTGGGGGTCCACCCGGTCGCCCTTCGACGCGTCGTTCTAGTTTGTGTTACGGCGATGACATCGGTGACCGTTGGTGCGGTGGGAATTATCGGGTTTGTTGGGTTGGTTGCGCCGCACATCGCCCGCCGATTAGTGGGTTCGGATCTCCGTTCAACCCTCCCACTGTCGGCTGTTCTAGGTTCTTTATTGATGCTCGCGGCGGACTCAATCGCTCAGCGGGGAATGCAGGGTGCAGGATTTCCGGTGGGAATTGTGACGGCAATAGTTGGCGCTCCGATGCTCCTCATCCTGCTTAAACGGCGGTGACCAGCCATAATTAGACATAATGAAAGAAATTCGCGGCAACATGGATGCGTCCAAACGGCAGTTTGCTATTATCGTTAGCCGGTGGAATGAACTCATTACCAAAGAACTCACGGCAGGTGCCTTGGACGAATTGGAACGTCACGGGGCGAAAAACACCATCGTTATCCATGTCTCGGGAACGTGGGAAATTCCACCGGTTGCAAAGAAGCTTTTAACCTTAAAAAAGAAAGTAGATGGAATCATCGCGCTTGGGTGCATCATGCAAGGACAGACTCCTCACGCCAAGCTCCTTGGCGGCGACGTGGGCGGAGCGCTGATGGCTCTTCAAACCGAATTTGTCACTCCAGTTACGTGGGGAATTTTGACCCCCGACACCCAAGACCAAGCCCTCGA
>JAYVXG010000546.1:0-4041 GCA_043785475.1 Armatimonadota bacterium | reverse complement strand
TGCAGGTGGTAGCTCGCATCGGGGTGTGGTTCGTTGGGGGTGTCGGTCTCTTTCTGGGCATGGGTCTGACCGCGATGGCGCTCACCGGGTTTTGGCCGTCGCAGTGGCCGGCCTGGTGCTTGCACTGGATCAATCTGGAAGAAGTGTTCCCGCCGTGATATTCGGAAAGTTGTCTAGGGGCGAGCCTTCTACGATTCAGCATCGGAATGAACGAGGAGTTGCACGCATTCCGCTCGAAATGAATGGGGGAATTGGTCGCCATGTCCTGCCGGTATTTCATTTACTTCGAGGACAAAATGTTCGCCGTTGTCCACGCAAATACCTCCGAGCGAGTCATAGAAATCAGTTGTGTAATGACGACCCGATGCTACGATCCCACCCGACGGACGACCGTACTGGCACAGAGGAGGTCGAGAGTCTGGGTGCGTCGGAAGAGCGGGAACACATGGATCGACGGCCTGATTTAAATCTGTGTTTGTCCGGGCGTCATCATTTCTGCCGCCGAATCTCTACGATCTGCTGCTCGTTGGCGCTGTATTCGTAGCTCGTCTTACACCTCTTCCCTCTGGAAAAGGCGGCGCTTGCGACCAGAATTAAGCACGCCACGAGCGATGATGAAGGTTCGGGAATGAACTGCATATCGGAACCCGCACTCTCAATAAAGCTGTTGGCCCCGGTCTGAGTATTGATCTTATAAAATCCAAACGACGTTCCCGTACCCACAAAATCGAAATAGGTATTTGTAGCCGGGTCGTAGGTTGAACCATGCAACGAGCTTACGGGAAGCGTTGCTAAGACAGTGGTCGCTCCCGTCACGGTATCCATCGTGCCGTATTGGCCAGGACCAATGTAGCCAAATAGCTTGCCTATGGTGCTAGCATATTGAATATCGCTCCCCGAACTCTCAATAAAGCTATTGACCCCTGTTTGAGTATTGATCTTGTAAAATCCAAACGATGGCCCGGTCCCCACGAAATCGAAATAGGTGTTTGTAGCCGGGTCGTAGGTTGATCCGTGCAACGAGCTTACGGGAAGCGTTGCTAAGACAGTGGTCGCTCCAGTCATAGTATCTATCTGGCCATATCCCGGTTGGGCTATGTAGCCAAACAGAACTCCGCCATACGCTGCGACCGGACAGAAAAACAGCGCGTAGAGAACTAAGCCTAAAGCACAGGAGTATTCTAAAATGCCCTGCCAAACGGGTCGGTTTTCAATTTGCTGGTTTCGCATTATCTTCCCTTCCGCTCAACTAACCGTAATAGGTAGTCGAGATGATTTTCTCATTGCTTATCGTGTCAAACGTTCATGATACACAGCTACGCATGTCGGGAAATTCCCCCAATTCTTCTCCACTTCTCATTTCAAGGACGGAGGGTTTGTCCTCTTTCAGTCCTGCAATCCCGGCGACCGGCAAGTGGGTGCGAAGACAGCCGCAGTTGGAAAAGCCGTCGAAGCAATATGGGGAGTTGACCTTGGATCTTCTGCTTGCACCTCCACTGTCTTCATAGACCAGCATAAAGGACAATAATACGGAGCTTGAGTGTCCTTGACCCGTTTCTTGCCGTTTACATCCTTCTGGCAGGCAACACAGATTTCGCCCGCTATAAACACGGACTTCTCCCGTGCAACATTCTCTAGGGTTTCGCTCAGTGCGATTCTGTTTCGTCCTTCTCATCGTTCTACCACACTCCAATCTCCGCTGCCAAAATCGAGCTTATCTGATAAGAAGCGGCGGGTGATACTTGTCGGTGCGATATGTCATGCTCTCTCCTGTCTTACAGGAACGGTAGAAAAACGATCGCCCACCCGAGTTCGGAATCTCCTCCCAGCCTTGCTTCTTCAGCCCCTCGGAGTCAATGCACTCTTTCTGCCAATCACCTCTACTACCGCGGCCACCCCACCCTTGCACCGCCAACAAGACAACCCCTTCACTAACGACCGAGAACGACAATTTAGCTTCATCCATCGTATTGTGCATTGGTACTTGCATGAAAGATCGTCCGGCCAACTCGCTCGGAAACACACCAAACTCCTGCCCGGCATTCTTTGAGTTGACTGGATTGTAAACCTTCGCCGCCCGCTCAAGTTTCACCCATTCCCCGCTGACCTTTACTTCCGCAAAAGGCATTTTGACCAATTCGGCCAAGGAAATAGGCAATTGCTGTTTCTGAGGGGTATTGCCGACGCTTTGTTTTGCAACGGCCGACGGCGCATTATTTCCGACGGCATTCGGTTTAGCGTTGTTGCTTTCTCCCGTAATGGGCTTTGCGTTGGTGGAGGGTGGCGGAACGCTCACCACGGCTGCCTTTTTTTGGGGACGCCAAGATGTCCCTTTGTACTCTTTTACGATTGCTTCACGGATTGCCATGGTCTCGGGATTCTTCGTCGCAAAATCCGGCCCAAATGCAACAAGGGTCTTGGCGATGATATCGCCGGCATGAATCACCGGCTGATCTATATCGAAGTAAAGCCTGTCAATCTCATGCTGCCGCTCTTCTGCCACGGCCTTTGCTTGGCCGATAATCCGCAAACGTTCCGCCGAGTACACTACACCCGATCCTCCACATTTAGGGCACTTCCCGTCATTCATCACAATACCGCCGCCCGCACCACTAATTTGCTGGGCCATGGCAGATGTGATTACTCGCATCTCTTCCGCCGACCTCTTTCCAGTACCGTTGCATCTAGAACATGTCGCACCCGAGACATTGGATGAAGGAATCGGAGGTGGCAATTGAATCGGATGGTCTGCACGGTTCGCCGCTACGACACGTTCGACGCCTACATCGACCAAATCCAATGCTGTCAATCCATTAGAAGTCTCAACTTGGGCAATAGCGCCATTGGCCAAAAGCAAGCTAACTGTTTCGAGATCAAGATTTTCTGCCGCGACATGCAACGAGGTGAAGCCGAAACAATCACGACCGTTGATATTGGCCCCATTGAGAACGAGGAATTGCACAAGCTCGTCGTTACCTCTAAAAGCTGCCAATTGCAGCGGCTTAATTTGGGCTGTTCCAGTGCCAAAATTGAGAACCGCCTTGTGTTCAACAAGAACACGGGCGACATCGAGCTGTCCATAAAACGCAGCATAGTGCAGCGGCTTCCATCCGTTTACTGGATCGGCCTGATTTGCACTCACCCCCTTTTCAAGCAGCGCTTTAACTTCATCAACTTGACCGTTGGCAACGGCTTGGTGGAGGGGCGGCGATTTCAGATTCGGCTGCGACTGCTTCCTGATTTCAGCCGTTTCCCGCTGCTCTCGAATCTGACGTTTTTGGTCAGCCGTCTTTTCTTGGGCACCCCGACGTGCAGCGACCTGCTCGCGCGCACGGCGCTCGGCATATTCGTGATTTAGGCGGTTAAGACTGCCCTCAGCGACCTTCTCAATTGCACTTTGAGCCTCTGCGGTGGAAACACCATCGAACAAATGAGGCAAAATGCAAGCGATCAGCCCAAAAGCCACAATCAACCGAACACGATGCGGACACTTCTTCGACATGATGTCCTTCCCTTCACTGTGAACCAGCGTGAGTAGCCGATTGCAACGGTATCGTCCACGGACAGTTCCCGCCAATTCTCGCCTGATAACGAACCGGAATCAAGCGCAGACCGCCGCATAGTCAGTTTTATGGTCAAGAGTCAGCACGCCTTCAGCTACCGGAGCGTCCCGGTGCTGTTGCGAAACATGCTTGAGAACGCCCAACTCACGCAGAGAGACTTGGCAAGCCGCCTGCGGAGATCGCAGCCGTGGGTTCACAAGAGCGAGATCGGCGAACGACGAGTGGACATCTCGGAGTTTTTGGAGTGGAGTCTCGGCTGCGACGTTGACCCAGAGGCAGCATTCAAGCAGCTACTCAAGATGAGGCACTGAACCCGAAGATGGCCTGGCGCATCGACAGATCGAGATTTGTCATTCCGGTCACAAAGAGTTCAACCGGTGTCTTGTTGCCCCGATTGATACGCGAGGGAGAAACCCCATCTGGGGCTGGAACAGTAGATCCTGCGCCTCATGGGTGGTGTGTACTCATATCCCAACAT
>JAYVXG010000545.1:0-4046 GCA_043785475.1 Armatimonadota bacterium | reverse complement strand
ACTTTCGTTGGTTGGGCCCTTCTGATTAGCGTCGAGTGCATGGCTTAAACATTCGATCGCCTTGCGGACTGAGCCCTCTTCGGACAGAAATTGCGAATGAGCGATCGCGTAATCAAGTCCGCGGCGAGGACGATAGCTTTGAAGAAGTGACTCGATAGCTTCGTCGTGATCTTTTACTTCAGGAAATGGGGCGTGAGCCGTTTCCGGTTCAATCACGCCGCCGATCAGAGCGTTCATTGCCGTTTGTGACGGTTCAAGTCCGAGCTCGTCGACCAGGAGTTGCCGATACGCAGCGAATTCTCTATGGGCCGTGGCGTACTCGCCAAGGGCGCGGAGGGCGATAATTTTATTTACCCTGGGCCCCTCACGAAACGGTTCGGCGTGAATTGCAAGTTCGGCAAACTTTAAAGCTCGCAAAGGCTGAGAATCCACGATTTCACTTGAGAGGAAGAGGAGAGCGGTGACAAATAGCTGGCAACATTGCGCACGAGTTTGAAGCACCCAGTCGTCGGTATTGCCAGCCAGAAACTCGCCCCGATAAGCGCATATCGCAATTTCTGCCGCCTCCAGCCGCTCTGCGGGCGATTGAAGCGGCTCCGAGAATTTGAGCAGCAAATGAAGATCTGTCAAATCGGAATTCACAAACTCAATGGTGCTGCGTGAGACCATAAACGAATTTTCTCCCAACAGCTCTTTGGCGTAGAGGAGGGTTTGGCGAAGGTTGTGGCGACCTTCGCTGGGCACATGATCCGGCCAAAGCAGACCTGCAATGGTTTCTCGGTGCCAAGGTCCTGGTTTTGACGCGAGAAGACCAATAAGAGCGGGAATACGATTCGAACGAAATGACGATATGTCCTTTCCGTCGATGGTGATGGTTGGTACACCCAGAAGACGAACCATCATCGTGAATTCCTCCATCGAATTAGGCGCGAGCCCATCTCAAAGCTTCGAGAAATTTGTTTTTTGAGCGAGCCATCACGGTCCTAAAGCTGGCAAATAGCTCTTAACTCAAGTACGTCACCCTCTGCCGAGGCTGACGCAAAATCCCAGAAAACTTCGCCCGTGAAAGTGTCGATTTCTCCATTTGTCTCCAAAATCTTTCCGGGCAATTTGACCGAAACGGACATTCCAATAAGGTCACCTGCTGACTGGCTACTTCGGTCGGGACTGCTGCCGGGCTTCTTGCCTCCCAGCATTGTCGAGTTTTCAAAGGATTTCATCAGCTTTTTAACAACATCATCCCTCTCTGTTTGAGTTAAGCGATCTCCCATTTGTTCTGCGAGTATTTTGCTTTCTGCCATTCCTAGTTTTGCCCTTAGACGGCGGATTGCCCCATCTGGATTGAGAATCATTGTCCCAAACAGGTGATCATCTGGCCCAACCAGCATTCGGATCAGCGCGATCCCAGTCTTTTTTGCTAAAGCCTTGTAGTCCTCGTCCGTTGCCATACCGGGAGGCATAATCTTCTTCATCTCATTGATGAAATCGGCCATATCTTTTTGCTGCTTCTCTCCATTTGGCGCGAGAAAAACAATCTTTTCGTAGTATTCAAGCTTGTTGCCTTCCAGCTTTCGAACCACCACAAAGTTCTTCAGCTTCGTGGTCTCTTTTTCTCGAATAATGACGTCCGTTGCGGGTCCCTCACCAGCACCGAAACTCCGTTTAAGAGTTACGACCTTTGAGTCTGGCTTGATTTCTTCGGTTCGGCTCCATTCGGAACCTGAAGGCATGGAGAAGACACTTGCCTTTGGTTGTCCTGCTTTCTGATCGTCTCCGAGAGACATCCCGGTGTTTTCAGTCAGCTTCAGAGTTCGTGACCAAGAACCATCGGCGTTGACCGTTGAGGTGGCGGAGGAATTGGCACAACCGACAAGCAGGGAGCAGGCAACGACCAGCCAAATCAGGTTCAGGCGACTCATGCTTTATTGTAACTCTTTCTGCTTTTCTGCGTCACGCACTTTCGGGCAGGCATGGGCGTAGACTAGAGTGCGAATGGCGTACCGAGATTTTCAACACTTCCTTGAGGTCCTTGACTCGAAAGGGGAACTCAGAAAGATATATGAGCCAGTCTCTCCGTACCTGGAGATCACCGAAATTGCGGATCGGGTGGTTAAGAAATCTGGTCCCGCGTTGCTGTTCGAAAACGTGGTTGGTCCCACCCATAGGACGAGCACGGGTGACCCATTGAGCGCGGTAATGAACCACCCGTCGATTCACCCTTCGGCTCGACCTGTGGATTCACGCAAGTATGATTTCCCAGTTGCGATCAACACCATGGCGACCCGCAAGCGGATGAGCATGGCTTTATCCTGTGATGACTTCGAAGAACACGCGGCACGGGTTGCGGCTATGTTGAAGCCGGAGGTACCGATTGGGGCGGTCGCCGCAATAAAGAAACTGCCATGGCTCCTTGGGGAAATGAAGAATATTCCGCCGAAAACGGTGGCCAAAGGACAGTGCCAAGAAACAGTTTTGCAGGGCGAGGACATCGATTTGTTCAAGCTGCCGGTGTTAACTTGTTGGCCCGAGGACGGCGGACCATTTGTGACCTTACCGCTAGTGTTTACCAGTGACCCGAACACTGGAAAGCGAAACGTAGGGATGTACCGCATCCAGATTCATGACAAGAACACCTGCGGGATGCATTGGCAGATGCATAAAACCGGAATGCGTCAGATGGAGGATGCCGGTCGGCGCGGTCAAAACCTAGAGGTTTGCGTGGTTCTTGGCGGTGACCCCGCCCTTATGTTTAGCGCGATCTCGCCACTCCCACCTGGGATCGACGAGATGCTGTTTGCCGGATTTTTGCGCAAGCAAAATGTAGAACTTGTAAAGGCTAAGACAGTCGATATCATGGTTCCTGCCAATGCGGAAATGGTCATCGAAGGATATGTTGATCCTTCGGAACGTCGCCTTGAAGGTCCGTTTGGCGACCACACGGGCTACTATTCGCTGGCCGAAGATTTCCCGGTTTTGCACGTTACGGCCATCACGATGCGAACAAACGCGGTATATCCTGCAACGATCGTTGGACAGCCGCCGATGGAAGACGGCTGGATGGGAAAGGCGGTTGAAAGGATTTTCATGCCGATGATCCAGCTCACGGTTCCAGAGATTGTGGACATGAACTTGCCAGTCGAGGCGACCTTCCACAACGTGGCGTTTGTTTCGATCAAGAAGAAGTATCCCGGCCACGCTTACAAAGTAATGAATGCAATTTGGGGCCTGGGCGGGCTGGCGTTTACCAAGTTTGTTTACGTTTTCGACGAGGATTGCAATGTGCAGGACCTAGGAGAAGTGTTATTTCGGATCGGTGCCAACTGCGACCCTTCGCGAGACACCCTGCTTTCGAAAGGGCCAGTGGATCAGCTCGATCACGCTTCTGTCGCTGAGGGGTTTGGAGGCAAGATGGGGTTCGACTGCACTCACAAGTGGCCGGGCGAAAACGGTTTCGGTCGCAATTATCCGAAGTTGATTACGATGGCACCAGACGTGGTCCAGCGGGTTGACGAAATGTGGTCCCGTCTGGGCCTGTAGCATTGCGCTTTTGTTATTATAGCTGCCTGTTCAGTTACGTTTTTGTGGACAACTCTGACTTCGCTAATGACGATATTCCAACCAAATACTGCGGTAATTTTGGGCCATAGGCCCCAAACATGTAAGGTTAGCATTCATGAAAGCGTTGTATAGATAGAGACCCTTGAGGACAAATCTCTAAATAACATGAGAACTATCATCGCCCTAATCGTCACCACCGCAGCATTTGCGTTCACCGTCTCCGCCAACGCTCAGACTCCGAAGCACACCAATATGGATTTGAAGGCCGCGAAGCTGGATATCATCAGACTGGAAAAGGACAGGGCCATGGCTCGCCGAAACCACGATTGGAAGAAAGTCGCCCAGGATAATCGGCTCATTGCCAAAGATAAGGAATGGATCCGTAAAGACGCGCAAAAGCTAGCCCGCAAGCATAAGTGATACCAGAGTACGACTTACATGTCGTTCAGCAAGCATTACCCCGTCCTAGGATGGGGGAATGCTTGTTT
>JAYVXG010000544.1:0-12812 GCA_043785475.1 Armatimonadota bacterium | reverse complement strand
CCGTAAAGGAGAACCGAGGAAACGCCGTTCGACTCATCCCCGAGCAATTCAATGATCTTAAGGGCTCTTTTGAGGCCAAGAATTTGACTCAAAAACGTTCGAACTCCTCAACCGGCAGCAAGAACAAAACCGCGCCGCCAACGGGAACCTTAACCGCAGAGGGTGCGAAGGCCGCGGTTGGATTGGTTTCAAACGGCGCTACGTTCAAAATCTGTTCTCGGCTCTGACAGTTGACGGAAATAAGTTGTTTTAGGTTCGAGATCTCGTTGTCCTGGACGCCAATGAGGAAAGTCGTATTGCCTTCTCGCAAAAACCCACCCGTCGAGCCGATGATCGTAAATTTAAAACCCGCTTCGACTAGTTCATCGATGATTCGATTCTTGTCCCGGTTATGAATAATGCACACTGCGAGTTTCATGGTGAGAGCATTATAAACGAAAAGCTCCTCACCGTGGTGAGGAGCTTTTCAAAGACAATCTAAATTGTCTTACTGACCAAGTCCCCAAAGTGGGTAGTTGATCGTGAGATTTGGATTGGCACCAAGTCCAATTGTGCCACCAGTGAAACCACGAGTGAGCGGGTTAGCAACCGATGTTCTGAAGCCAAAGGCTGGAGTTAGGCCCACTCCATACTCTGCCGCGGTAGGCGTCAAAGAAAGGAATCGCTTGTAAGGATAGAACTTCGCGTGACCATCGCAGGCGCCAATAATGACTCCGTTGAACGCCACTCGGAGTTCGTCTTGCTCTGCTACTTGGTTGCCTGGATAAGCAGCGGTTTGCTTGCCCAACTCGAATGTCCAAAGCTCTCGGACAGCAGGAGGGAAAACGGTTACGCTTGTTGAACTTGAGTCGGTGCCATAGGCGATTGGAACTACGCCAATTTGAGCGTTGCCATCTTCCATCAAGGCCATGGTTTCAGCAGTGTTTGGAATTGCCGTCATGCTTCCGCCTAACCAGCTATTTCTCTCCATCGTTGAAGATCCAGGAGCTCGACCGTAAGTGTTCAACTGACCCGACAACGAAGTGTTGAACAGGTAGCTTCCCGTGATTTGACCACAGGCGTTCCAGTTTCCACCAGGGCAAGAAGGAACCGGTGTGTTGTTGATGCCTCGTCCTGGATTGAAATAAATCTGAACGTTCTTGACGTATGGCATGGTCCACTTCTGCCATGAAAAGTGATTCATTCGGTAGAAGAATGGAGCAGCGGTACATCCTGGTCCCGTTGGGTTGAATGGCAAGGTGTTCAATGCCGGGTTGAGCGCCGATGCTGGTTGGCAATCGTCGTTTCGTGGATACATATCGTCAAAGTCACCGCCGTACATGATGATGCTGAGCGCGATTTGCTTTTGGTTGCTGATGGAGACAGCTTTCTTGGCCGCTGCCTTTGCCTGAGCAAAAACTGGGAAGAGAATAGCCGCAAGGATTGCGATGATCGCGATGACGACCAGGAGTTCGATGAGAGTAAATGCTTTTTTCATAGCCTATGATTCCAGTTGAGTTATCACCTTGCACATCCTGTGCCACTTGTGACCTAGTTGATAGACAGCTCCGTCTTGGGATATTGTGCTCTGGGGAGATTAAGAGAGAATTAAGAGCCCGCAACCCTTACCTATCCTTCATACAGTCTACAGGTTTCTCCCGTTGAATAGAAGGCAATGTGTTCACTTTCCATTCTTTTTCTTAACAAAACAAGGTCGAGTGCTTGTTCAATCGACGGTCTCGCCCATGAATTGCCAAACAAAATATCGATCGGCATTTTGTCGTACTCATATTCGTAGGGGGGCTGCTTCCACGCAAAACCTGGTAATTCGGTTTCCTTGCCAGAGGCAACAAACCGGTCTGAGGTGACATGACTCGAATCGTGCAACCCGGTCTGTCGGATCGCTTCGATCATTACTGAGCAGTAGGTCAAAACGGGCTCAAATATCCTTCGGTCCGTGACATGGACGAAAACCCCGCGGCAGAGTTGTCCTTGGTACTTATTGAATGTCGGTTCAAACTGGATTGCTCGGAAAGTAACGCCCATTAGATTGCGTTTGCTCAACGATTGGGCTAGGTTTTCGCCGTTCAGCCAAGGTGCTCCAACCGTTTCAAATGGTCGAGTGGTTCCGCGGCCCTCGCTAAGATTCGTCCCCTCGATCAGGCATGCGCCCGGGTAAACAACCGCTGTCTCTACGGTTGGCATATTGGGAGAAGGCATGACCCACTTGTACTCGTTTTGATCAGCATAGGTGGTTCGATCCCAACCCTCGATCTTAACGACGTCAAGTTCGACCTGAGGATAATATTGCTCCTTCATGAGCAATGCAATTTCGCCAATCGTGAGTCCGTGTCGCTGCGGAAGGGGATGAAGTCCAACAAAAGACGCGAAAGTGGGATCGAGAACGGTGCCCTCAACCTGAGATCCGATTGGATTTGGACGGTCCAGAATGAGCATCGGGATATGCAGACGCTCTGCAACCTTCATCGTGAGGGTCATGGTCCAGACGAAGGTGTAATATCGGGAGCCAATATCGGGAAGATCGACCACAATCAGGTCGACTCCGGCGAGCATGTCATCGGAGGGCTCTCGATGCTCGCCGTATAGGGAGTGGACAGGATATCGAATAACGTCCGTTCCTTCGCCGCTCCACTCAATCATGTTGTCTTGGGTCGTCCCCGCGAGGCCATGTTGGGGCCCAAATACACCGACGATTTTGAAATCGCTTTTTGACTGAGCGGCACCCAAAAGATCGAGGGCATGGCAAAACTTCTGATCAACGCTTGCTTGATTGCAAACCACGGCAATCCGTTTGCCGCGCAGCTTGGAAAACTGGTTCACAGCAAGGACATCAAGCCCAGTTCGGATTGCCATATGAGCAGTGTATCGTCTTCGATGTGGAGCAGAGAAACAAAGTTTCCTGGAGCTTGTTGGCCCTCTGGCTGGGAGGAACGAAATTCCTGGGACTTATCGTGCTGTTTCTAATGAAAAAGCCCGAGCATTTCGCTCGGGCTTCTTTTCAGCGAGATAAATCTCTCAGTCGAAAGCGCGAACAAATTCACGCACTCTACATCTTAAGCCGCGAAGTCTTCGGCGAGTTGATGGTTGAGATACAGTTGCAGGCGTGCTTGCTGAATGTGCGTAAGCTTCCCGTGCTTGTGCGGCTTGGCCTCTGCCAATGGCGCTGGCCGGTCAGCTTTGCGCTTTTGAACCGTGTTGAGAATCCACGTTTTGGTATTCTCAATCCTCGTTACGATGCGACGCGATTGCTTGCGTCTCCATGCCCTGGTACGGTCTTTCATCTCATTCATTTCCTGCCTTGTTTCAAAGGCGAAAGAACCAGCAAATTAAGCGGTTCTTGCTTTTAAGTTACGAAACCTGGTGAATGCCTGTGCCATTGAAGGCCCAAAATGAGTCCTTTGCCACGTATTTTTTCGGTAACCTTATGTGGTTCATGAAATGGTCCGATGGGTTTGAGAGTGTGTCAAGTGTCAGAGACATCTGAGGCCCTCAACACACCAAAAAACGACCGACTTGAGAATCTACGTACTCTTCGAGTTTCCAACCTCGACGGATCATTCGCCACAGCTTTTGTAACCTTAATCGGCGGAAGTTTCATCATTGGCTACATCAAATATGCGGTGCCAGGCGGTCACGCAGACCGGTGGCTCGGACTCATCTCGGCTTTACCAGGCTTCCTGGGACTCATTCAAATCCCCGGGGCAATTTGGGGGCGAAGTTTTCCTTCTTACAAGTCATTTATTCGCATTCCGGCGGCGATATACCGATTTCTTCATCTTCCGCTGGCATTTCTGCCCATTATTACATTCCTGAGCACCGATGTAAAACTGGCGATTATTGTCGGGTGCGTATCCCTGGCTTCCGCGGTGATCAACATCGTTAACCCGATCTACAACGACTGGCTTGCAGAAATGGTCCCCGAAACCTCGAGGGGAGCCTTTTACGGAAACCGCAACGCGCTGATGGTCGCGGTCGGAGCCTCGGTTGGACTGCTTGGCGGTCTCATTGTTGACTATTTGAAGCGCGAAGGTCAGCCAAACTTCGGTTACAGCCTCATCTTCTCGCTGGCGCTAATTTTTGCATTCATCAGTTGGTTTTTCTTCAGCAAGATGCAGGACATCCCGCGAGACGAGCCGGTCAAACAGAACCTAAAGGAGGGGATCAAAGCCTTTGCTGGACCGTTTCGAGATAAGAACTTTCAAAAAGTGCTTATGTTTCTGTCCATATTTATTTGGGGTCAAGCCATGGCCGGGAATCTGTGGGCCGCCTACGCATTCGAGTCGCTGAAGTTCACCCAGACTCAGCTTCAATTGTGCGCAATCATGCACGCGGTCGGGAACATGACGATGTCGAAATGGTGGGGGTACTTGGCCGACAAATATGGCAGCAAGCCCCTTCTGATGGTGACGGGGTTTGGTATGTTACTCAGCCCATTGGCCTGGCTGCTCGCCCGGCCCACTCCGGGTAACGAAGCCACAACGTTCAATTTGGTTCTCCTCATTTCGTCTCACTTTCTGATGGGGGCAAACTGGAGCGGAGTTGCAATTTGCCAGTTCAATCTTTTGCTTTCAACAGCAAAATCATCGGCTCGGGCAACCTACATTGGCGCGGGGCTGGCAACTCAATCACTTTTTTCGGGCATTGCACCAATGGTCGGCGCCGAATTATTGTCGCGAATGCGACTGTTTCATCCTGCCTTTGGTGCCTACCAAATAGTCTTTTATGTGACCATCGCGATACGGTTCATCGCCCTATTCTTTCTTGCTCCGATCAAGGAAGAAGGCGCGTCCGGCATTCGAGAAACAATCAAGGTTCTGACAGGAGTGACCCCAAAGGGAATCCGAGCCATGCGAAAGTTTAATCGAAGTGGTGACGCGATTGAGCGTGAATCGGCGATCGAACGAATGGCGGACAAGGGGCTCTCGTTAGCGTCTTCTGAACTCATTGTAGCGCTTCACGATCCGTCTCCGAGAGTGCGTCGCCAAGCGGCATCCGCACTCGGAAGGCTGGGTGATACTGCTGCGGTTCCCGAGCTACTTCACCAACTTGAGCTTCATCCCGACTTGGTTGAAGAAGAAACGGTACAGGCTCTTGGAGAATTGGGCGATGTGGCCGCAATTCCGGAGTTGGTAAAGCTTTTGAAAAGTCCAAGGCCACTGCTTCGTCGGGCAAGTGCCCGGGCAATCTCAATCGTATCCGGTGCCGCCGAAAGCGATTTGGCGATTCAGGCACTCGTCATCGCTGCTGAAGACACGAGTGACCCCGACCTTCGCAGAGCGGCACTGCAAGCCCTTAGATATATCGAAGCCCCGGACATTGGCACAACCGTTTCTCACGCCTTGCTGGACAAACACCCGAGTGTAAGAGTGGCGGCCGCCGAGGCAGCCGCCGAACTGGAGCTAAAAGATACTGCCGATTCGTGTCGTGCAGCCCTGACTCTTTATGATGACGAGGCTAGTGCTGAGGTGGCGTATGCCCTTGGTGTGAATGGCAACCTTGACGACGTACCGAGGATTCTTGCGATCGCGCAAACGTGCGTATCGGTTATCACTCGGCGACGGTGTTTGTTGGGAATTGCCAGAATTTATAAGGTCGAGAGTTCGGCGTATAGAGCCCTCATGACGACCGGAATGGATCGCGATAAGTTGCTTATTTCGATGTTAACCGTTAGCGGAAAGACCTCGAAAGCGGTGGTGAAAGCACTGGAGGCTCACTCCGCAGAAGACGAATTCGCCGCAGTGCGTTCCCTTCATTTGGGTAAAGATGCCGAGGCGTTAATGCAGTATCAGGTTGAGGAACTGTTTGTGTTGGCGGCGTGCATCTATGCCGACCGAATGAACACTCGGTCGCACAGAAGCATAGATTAGCGAGGCGGAAGTGTGCGCTCACATCCATGCAAACGGTCAACTGCCGATAGCGAACTTTTGAGCCTAACGAACCTTGGACCACATTCCAGCGTCATAATAGATGTACAACATGGGGGCGTCAGGGTTCGACAGAATCGCAGTGACTCTTCGTTGCGAGCCGTGGATTCTCGTTGGCCACGTAAAAAGCGAGAAAAAAATAACTGCAAACAACAACTTTGCATTCGCTGCTTAATTGACAGCGCGTGACCCGGGACTTAGTCGGATAGTTCAGGTGTTCGCGACGCAAATCCGAATCGCTTAGGGAGCTTCTGTTCGGAGCAAGCTGAGCTAAAAAAAATCGAGCTGGATGATAGGTCGCGCGATCTCGGCATAGACCTGCATTGAGAATAAGTACAGAGATGACGCTCGTGGTAACGCTGGGAATCCGGTTTTGGAAGGGGGTTCAATTCCCCCCGCCTCCACCAAATTTTGAACCTAAATCGAAGGGGGAGGGATCATTTTTTTGATACCCCGGGATCATCCGTAGAATTTAGTCTACTGATTACACCATGATCGGACCTATTTCGGGATGGCTCAGTGAATGTGTTTGACAGAACTGTCGCCGCAGAAGATAGGTCGCTCGCTTCCTTCCTTGTGACACATGCCTTCGATCTCCGTCTGGATCGTCGCGTGGGAAATGTCGAAGTCATGGGCAAGAAGTTCGCAGAGATCGCGAACCACCGACGAGGAATTTTCGATGGTGCTTCCGGCGGCAAGTTCTACATGGCAAGACAAGAAGTGCATTCCATCTGAAACTGTCCATACATGGATGTCGTGGACCGAAAGGACAGGGCCAACCGCCTGCATGGCCGCTATCATTTTGTCCACATCGAGACCTTTAGGGGTTCCTTCCAAAAGGATATTGGTCGCCTCCGAGACAATGCCCCAAGCCGTGTAAAGGATAAACACCGCTATAAGGACTGCCACAACTGGATCGGCATAAACCCACCCGGTCTGTTTAACAATAAATCCCGCAACTACGACAGCCGCCGCTGAGGCAGCATCGCCAACCATATGTATGAAAGCGGCTCGAACATTGATGCTGTTTTTAGCCCCGCCCTGAAGCGCCCACGCGATGACCGTATTCATGAATACTGAAATCAGAGCAACCCAAATCATGAGGTTCCCGACGACCGGTTCGGGCTTTACAAATAGCTTCCATGCCTCGATCAAAATGATCACCGATATGACAACGAGGCTAACGGCGTTGAAAAGGGCAGTTAGAATTGCAACGCGATGATATCCAAAGGTGTTTCGACTACTTGCAGGTTTCTTCGCGACCCAAATTGCATAAGCGGCTAGACCAAGTGCAAGAGCGTCACTCGCATTGTGTCCGGCATCAGAAAGCAATGCGAGACTATTGGCGCGAGACCCAGCGATCGCTTCGCCAATGACGAAGAGAATGGTAACAATCAGAGAAGCGACAAGCTGCGGTCCGTGGGTTGACCCATGGACGTGCCCCAGTCCGCCATGCTCATGGTCGTGGTGATGATCGTGGCTATCTGACATTCATCCCCCTAGGAGAAATTGGGTTCCGTTTCATCAAAGGTTGCATTACTCCCATTCCTCTTCTCGCGCTCGTATCGCCTTATTCAACTCCTTTGATGCGCACCCGCAGTAATTTGACGGAGTTGAAAAACACCAGAACATCGGGTCCTAAGTGGAGCATCGCCGCCTGGATAGGTCCAATCAATCCGAGCAGCGCCGCCGTTATGCCCGCAATGTGAACTACGCCGACGCCAACGAAAAGATTTTCCTGAATTGTGCGATAAGCCCTGCGGGCAATGGCCCGAGCACCGGCAATCTTGTTTAGGTCGTCGGTCATCAAGGCGATGTCGGCGGCTTCAAGTGCGGCCTGTGTACCCGCTGCACCCATGGCAATTCCGACGTTCGCCTGGGCAAGAGCGGGAGCGTCATTGATACCGTCACCAACCATAGCCACCGTGTGCCCCTTTTTCTGAAGCTCAGAAATGGCGGAAACTTTGTCCTCCGGCATTAGGTCGGCAGAAACTTCGTCCACCCCAAGCGAGGATGCGACAGCCCGGGCGGTCGCCGCGTTATCACCTGTCAACATCACGATCCGTTTGACTCCCGTATCCTTTAGTTCGCGAATCGCTTCCTTTGCGCCGGATCGCAACGTGTCGGCAATGAATATGGCTCCCGCCAGGTGCCCATCCACTGCGACATGGACGGGCGTCGAACCTTCAAACTCCACTGTCGTCGAGATGCTGACGCCGTTCTCTTTGAGTAGCGCAGAGTTACCGACCAGAATAGTTTTTCCTTCGACGGTCGATTTTACGCCACGCCCTTGAAGCTGCTCAAAGTCACTCGGCTCAGGCGTCTCAATCTTTTGCCGAGCTGCGTAGTCAACAACCGCTTTGGCTAGCGGATGTGCCGAACGACGATCGGCGGCAGCAGATAGTCGAACCAGGTCTCTTTCCGTAAACTTGGAATCGAGGACTTCCACCCGCACCACTTCATGCTTGTTTGCGGTGAGTGTGCCCGTCTTGTCGAACACCACTACATCGACTTTAGCGAGTGTCTCCAGATAGATTCCACCCTTGACTAAGATTCCACTCTTAGCTGCGCGAGCGATAGCCGCAATCATTACAAGCGGAGTCGCCAAGCCTAGTTCAGCGGGAGATGTGAAGATCATTAGGGTCACGATCAATCGCACATTGTGGGTGACAAAAAAGACGCTCAGAAGAAAAACAAACACGACCGGTATGAGCCAAGCCGACACTTTATCCGCCAGTTTTTGCACTGGGGCCTGCGAGGATTGAGCCTCTTCAACGAGCGAAATGATACGGGCAAAAGTTGTGTCCTCACCGAGACGCTCGACCGTGATATCTAAGGCACCGGATTCCACGACCGTTCCAGCAAAAACGGTACTTCCGCCCTGTTTGTCTTTTGCCAAACTCTCACCCGTGATTGGCGCTTCGTTAACGGAAGCAGTCCCACTCACAACCTTTCCGTCGATTGGAATCTTTTCACCAGCCCGCACCAGAACGGCATCGCCTACTTTGACTTCTGATAGTGGCACGATTCGTTCGCCATCGGAACCACGGACGACCGCAGTCTGTGGCACAGAGCCGATAAGGGCTTTGATCGATGCACGTGCTCGGTCGGTGTTGAGTTCGGCAATGAACTCGGCAATGAGGATAATGACCATCAACACCGCTCCAGCAACGGTTTCACCGCCAAGCACCGCAACCAGAGTCGCCACAGTGACAAAAATTTCAGTGCCGATCTTGCGTTCATGAATGAGATCGAGCAGGCCAGTCTTTACCAAAGGGTACAGCCCGATAGCAACGGCAATCCAAAGAACTTGGATTGGCACAAACTGTTTCCAGTAAAGGAAGGCAATGAAGCCTGTGAGGACAATGCGCCCCACTTCAATCCAGCGCTCGCTGGTCATCAAAGCTGACAGGCTTGGATCAGCTACCGACGGCTGTGAAGTGATAATTTGATCGTTCATTTTGGAATTCCCGAATAGTCGTTATTTCAAATAGGTTCGAACAACCTCGATCAGCTCATCGGCCGCTTTCGTTTGTTCGGAGGACGGCGAGTGCTCGGGGTCGAGAATGTGTTCGTTAATGTGCCCCTCGATGATCTCGAACATCAAGCCGTTGATTGCTCCGCGGCAAGAGGCAACCGCCTGCAAAATCGCAAAACAATCTTCATCGTCTTCTTTCATCAGCAGGCGTTCCACGCCTTCCATTTGGCCACGAATGCGCCGGACTCTGTTGACCAATTTTTTTTTGTCGCGAACCGTATGAGACATTTTTCTATTGCTGGCCTTTCCTAGACAAGACCATCAGGTAATATACCCCACTATACTATTTTAACTTTGACAATTTGAGTGGGACGGCGCCTGAAGATGCGCTCGCAAATTCAAATCGTTCGGGAAATTAAAGGGTGGAACATGAAGCAATTAGCAATGATAGTAATCGTAAGTTTCTTAGCCAGTACTGTTGCGGCAAGTCAAAAAGCCCAGATTGAAACGCGATATCTACAATGGGACGCGGCCTACCGGAGTGCCGATGCCTCCACAATGGCGGCGATGCTCGCGAGCGATTTTCGATTGGTTACCGGCAGTGGCAAGGTCATTTCACGACAGGATTACGTGAAAAGCCTAAGCAAGGGTAATAAACCGACGGTCTATAAAACGACCCTCATGAGAATTAGTCAACGAAACCGAGGTACATACGCGTGGACCGAAGAGATATCGCAAATGCCCGACAAGGACAAACATACGCATCACTATCGGGATTTATGGGTGCTTCGCAGAGGCCATTGGCTCTTAGAAGAGAGCAAAACTCTCGGCGAAAAGTAGCCAAGTCCGTTGCATTTCGATTTTTAACCCAAAGGCGATACACCTCAGCCCTTTGTCAATTCTATGTCGCCAGATTCAATGTCGTATTGGGGCGTCGCGGTGGCGAGCCAGCCGGTTGACCCCGACCATCAAAGCAACAAAACCTGTCATCGTCAATAACGGTTCGGCGATTCGCAACCAGCTTAGTCCTGATTCAATTCTCCAAACGAGAGTCGAGGCAGACAGAAGTAGTGAGAAGCCTATTACAAACGGCACGAGCCATAGAAGTTGAGTCCTCGAATTTACACGATGGGCTTTGATGGTTGCAGCGAGGCAGTAAATCAAAGCTACAAGGCACAGGACGCTTGAAATGACTGATATGACCACGTCACTTGCCCCAATATACAAACATGGCGATTGCACTGGTGAGCATTATTCCGGTTGCAAGCCATCCAATCACTCGCGCCCGAATTCCCAACGTAAATTCGCCCATAACACGTGGATTGCAGGCCATCAGCATCATGAAAACCATGATTGGTCCGGCAGTGACACCGTTTATTACTGCCGACCAAAACAAGGCCTTGATTGGATCTACATGAGCCATATTAAGAGCAAGGCCGATTAGGATTGAAATCGCCATTACGCCGTAAAACCCCTTTGCTTGAAGAGGCTCACGCTCCAAACCTACTGGCCATCTCAGGGTCTCCCCAACAGCATAAGCAGCCGACCCAGCTAGGACGGGAATCGCAAGCAGGCCCGTACCTACCATTCCCGCAGCGAAGAGCCAAAATGCGAGTGGACCAGCAACGGGCCGCAATGCTTCTGCGGCTTGTTCAGCCGTTTGGATATCGGTAACTCCCTTTGCGTGCAAAGTTGCGGCGACGGAAAGGATAATGAAATACGCTACCAGGTTGGAAAAGCCCATGCCCACGTAGGTATCAGTTCGAATACGTGCGAGTTGGGCTGGTGCGTCCTTCTTATCATGAACTAGCCGCTCCTCTTTTTCGTTCATATTGATCTCCTCGACTTCTTCAGACGCCTGCCAAAAGAAGAGGTAGGGGCTAATCGTTGTTCCGAGCACAGCCACGAGGGCCACAACACGTTTGGGTTCAAGTGTCATTTCGGGGATTACGGTGCGTCGCAGAGCCTCTCCCCACGGGACATGGACCACAAACACCGTGGCGACATACGCAAACAATGCGAGGGTTAGCCATTTAAGAATCTTGACGTAGCGATGATACGGAAGGAAGGCTTGAAGGCCCAACGATCCCAAAGCAAAGATGGCAGAGTAAATCAGGGCATTGCCTCCAACGAGAAGTCGGACGGCTCCACCCATTGCCCCGATATCCGCACCCAAATTAACGACGTTGGCGACCAAAACCAGCAGAACAATTCCGTACAAAAACGGTTTCGGATAGTATCGGCGCATATTGCCTGCCAACCCATGGCCAGTCACCCTGCCGATTCGAGCGGCAACCTCCTGAATATTTGCCATGAGCGGGTAGGAAAATAGCATTGTCCAGAGCATTCCATAGCCAAATTGGGCACCCACCTGGGAGTAAGTTGCTATTCCGCTGGGATCATCATCTGAT
The DNA here is from genome assembly GCA_043785475.1 of Armatimonadota bacterium. Taxonomy (GTDB): domain Bacteria; phylum Armatimonadota; class Fimbriimonadia; order Fimbriimonadales; family Fimbriimonadaceae; genus Fimbriimonas. Next base: position 999 of record JAYVXG010000544.1, on the reverse strand, counting down.
GCTCCAGTTATCAATCCTGGACCCATAAGCGATAGCAATGAGCGCTTCTCTTCCGGTTCGTTTTCGTATGGCGGCGAATCAGTAGACATCTCAAGTAAAGACGCTCAAATCTCCAAACTATTGCGAAATAATTTGAGGTCTTACTTCGCCAAGCCCGCTTTTAGATCCCTTTCTCAACACACGTCGATACTAGTCCAACGTAACTACACGGAACTTTGCAGGCAAGTCTGTGGCGGTCGCCACGCGATTCACAATCCAGCTCATGCACTTGTCAAGCTATGCACCATATCGACATGTCCGCAACTCAATACTTCAGTTTCCAAATCCAATCTGGCACTCGAACATCTCCCTTTGGCACATCGTAAGGAGGATAGTACGGTTTGATATCAATGACTGGAGTGCCGTCGATAGCGTCGAGACCGCGAATGCGAAGCGTCGTTCCTTCGATGGAAATGAGTTCGACCACTGTCAACCCGACCGGGTTGGGACGTTGCGGTCAACGACAAGCAAACATTCCCACGACGGGAACATCTGGATTCGCTTGGGGGCGATGCAGACCGTGGGTTTCATCCATTTCACTGAGCCAATAAATGACGTGAAGGTGGGAATAGTCTTCAAGACCGACGAGGTATTCACTGAACTCTGGATTCAGTTCCACGAGGCTTTCACCGTCTTCAAATCCACCAGTTTGCTGGTGAAGAACTAGCGACTGGATAGTTCCAATCGGTTTGATGACGATAGAAGAGCGTAGGTCTTTGGATTCGTTTTTCATTAAAAGCTCTAAAATGAGTTTAGCTACAATCCAAAGGCCCAATCCTTGATCAATACAGTTTAGTTTTAACTTGCCTACGCGACATTGCCACCAGTTCGAAGATAGTCCGCAAAGTATTCCGGCAAGCCAGCTTCAATCAGGCCCGAACAAGCAAATTCAACATCGTATTCAACGCGAATTTGTTCTGCTGAAAGATTAGAACCGTCGAGAGTCATCACGCAGTAACC
>JAYVXG010000543.1:0-4058 GCA_043785475.1 Armatimonadota bacterium | reverse complement strand
GAATCGGGTCTGCGACTACACCGACGAGTGCTGCGTAGAAGGCATTAAAGTTGACCGCGCCCCAACCGCTTGCAAAGTCCCAACCAACGGTTGGATTTGCCTGTGTACCGTTAAGCACGCCGCCACCAGTATTTGGCAAGGCGCCGATGCTAGGTCCAGTCTTAACGTCGAACCAAACATCAGCTCGGCCGTTTTCTGCATAGATTTTGTTTTGAAGACGACCCAAGCGTGCCTTGTTTGTAGCTGCGAAGAGCCGTTGCTCGACCGTTGTGAGTCCGGCTGCAAACGTGGGCGACGAGGCGCTGGTGCCGCCAATATGGACCAGATTTCCGCCGTAGAAAATAGCATAATCAGTTGCGTGCAAAGAGACATCGGGAACTAATCGCTTGTTGACTATAGACGCAGACGGGACACCGTTACCGATCTGCCAACTTGGACGCACATTGAACGAAGATTGGTTGGCTGCATCGGTTACACACCAGCCGCCACCGCCGCCGTCCCACGTAGGCTCAGCGGTTCGGTTACCTGCTGCATCAGTCGTGGCATCAGTGCCACCGATCATCATGACCTCAGGGTCGTAATCTGGATACTCATATGGGCCCAGCTGTGTTCCAAAGTCTCCTGAGGCGCACATGTATGTCATGCCTTGGACGGTCATCGAAAGGTGCTGGGCGTGGCACGCCGCTGCAGTTGAACTGTCGATGTTCCAGCCATAGCTTTCGGAAATAACGTCTGCCACGTTGGCCGAAGCTTCGGTCGAGAGAACAGTCGTAAGATTGCCACCCGTACCGTCATAAATGATAATATTTGCCAACGGAGCGACCGAGAGCATCATTTGGAAGTCGAGATCGCCCTCACCGGCGGCGCTGCCATTTTGGCTGCCTGTGCCGATAGGAACAACGGTTACGTTCGACATTGCGCCGCCAGCCGGGACCGGTAGGCTATATTGAGTGATTAACAGGTTGCCGTTGTTGAGAACAAATCCGTCCCAGTTCGAAATACCAACCTTTCTCCCTTGACCCTTCCATCCAGATGCGTACATCGAAGCCAAACCATAAAGGGTGCGAGTCAATGGTGGCGTGAGCCAAGTGGTGCGGTGCTTCGGACGCGAATACGTTTCAACGCCGTTGATGCTTTGAATCTTGTCCACGAGAGTGGATGGCACTTTGAGCGGAGTGATGTTTGCCCGGTAAGTGACGCTTCCGGATTCATCCACAATGTGAAAGTCTCCAATGATGGTACCGAACAGAGCTTCAACCTGTGCGCGACTTCCAGTTGCGGCTATCGTCAGATTATTTTTTCCAACGTGGGTGACAGTCAGTCCGCCTTTGTTTAGAAAGTCTTTGACCGCATAAACGTCCGTGGAAGAAGCGCCGTACCGGCTGCCAACCTCATTGGGTGAAATGAAGTGCTGGTACATAGGCGAGGTCGGATCGCTGACTGCATCGGCAAACGTTTGTAATCCGTTTACGTCCCGTGGCTTGAGGCTGATTGCGACTTCGATTTTAGTTGTTGCCGCGGGCTGAAATAGTGCCTGTGTGCTTTTCGACACCACTGGCAAGACAGAGTTGGGCATAGGCACAAATTTTGTGGAGTTTTGCGGAGCAGCATTGGCTACGCCCGTTATGGCCAAAAGGGCAAGGATGTTAAAAGAGGATTTCAAACGAATCGGTCTGATCATATGACACCAAAAATATACGTATTTGAATTCTATCAGGTTTTCCCATACTTTGGTACAAAATAGAGGGTTTTCAAGCGCCCGCACGAGTTCAATTCTTGATTCTCGGAGGGTTCGAATGGGAAGACCGAATGCCAATATCACCCAAGTCAGCTCCTGAGCGAAGTAAAGGGTCGACTTTTAGCCCCGTTCGAACTGTTTTCGAAGGCAAAAATCCCTCTCGAAATTATGTGAAATCCCTTGACTTCTGTTATAATTGCATGTACGAGCAGGGTTCTGACTCATGAACATGAATTCAAAATTATTATTTACGGCTGTGGCCGCGGTTTCCCTTATGGCCACCTCATTCGGTCAATCTCAAACGATGGTTGTCGGGAAATCTTTCAAAGGAGTTCCTCTTGACCTGAAGAAATTCAATCCTCAGATTGACGTTTCTCCGAAGCTTAAGCATGTTGAAAAAGACCATGAAATGGGATTCAGAGTGCCGATGGGCATTCCGACCAACTTAATTCCGGGTGGCGTCCTTCCTGACCCGCGAATTACCATTGCAAACAGCTCGCTTTTTCCGGGAATTACCGCAACAGGATGGGAGCCACCAGACCCTGATATTGCAGTTGGGCCAAACCACATTGTTGAAGTCGTTAACTCAACGATTGCGATTTACTCAAAGACGGGCAATAAGGTCTTTGAACAGACCGGTCAATCCTTCTTTGCTGGGATTTCACCAGAAGCGTTCGATTTTGACCCTAAAGTTATTTACGACCAGGTTGCCAAGCGATTCATTTACGTCGATCTCGGCTTGAACGACCAATCTTCTGGCGGTACCGCTAGCCTTTTGATCGCTGTTTCAAATACTTCAGACCCAGTTGTTGGAGGATGGAAACTCTTCAAGGTCGATGTCAAACAAACAAACGGCAGCAACAATTACTGGTGGGATTACCCTGGTCTTGGCTACAACAAAGACATGATTTGCTTAAGCGGAAACATGTTCGCAATGCAGGGAAGTTCCGGATTCAACGGTGTTCAGCTCGTCACGTTTGACAAGGCAACACTTTATGGCGGAACGGCCACCCCGTTTAAGACGACTGAAAGTGCAAGCTTTACGATTCAACTTGCAAAGACCCTTGATTCAACTTCAACGTCGGTTTATGGCGTCGAAACTGAGAGCCACAATTCCATGCGGCTCACAGCAATTACTAAAGTTGGTGCGAACTTTGTTGCTGACCAATCTGTAGTAGCAGTGCCAACTTGGGCAGACGACCAAGGATTCATCACAGGCCCTGGCGGAATCAATGTTCGAACTGACGGTAATCGTCAGTTTGTGGCTGCGTCGCGTGGCGGAAGAGTTCTCTCGAGCCATACCGTAGCGGTTTCGTCGTCTGACGACCGGCCCGCTGCCCGTTGGTATGATTTTAAGACTAACAATTGGCCAGCTTCGGGAACTCCGACGCTCTTTCAGTCTGGACAATTGGACCCGCCCGCGGGACACGGTTATTCTTTCCCTGCGATCAACATGGATATCAAAGGCGGAATAGGCATGTGTTTCTCAATGGTTGGGACGTCGACTCCTGGAAAGCTAATGGGAACCGGACGAAAGCCTACTGATCCTTCAGGATCAATGGGAAGTCCTGTACTTCTTGAAGGTTCGACGGCTGCTCAGTATGTTGGTTCTACCCGTTGGGGCGACTACCATGACGTGGAGCTTGATCCAACTGACTCTCGAACCTTTTGGGCAGTCGGCATGGGTGCTGGTAACCAAGGAAGATGGGCAACTTATATCAAGAGCTTTAAGATAAGCGCGGCCGATGCCGACCTCACACAAGTTCAAGCCTCAGGTATTTCAACAGTGGCCGGAACATTAGTTTCGGGAAATAAGGCGAGTCTGAATCCTATTGATTCTAATGTCCTGAGTATCCAGTCTCAATCAGTCAAGGCTTTGGGCCAGGTTGCTGGATTTAATGCCGTCTACGGTTTGCCGTTTACCGGAGCCGTCGACACTCTTCGACTTTCGATAAATGTTGCGGGGCCAACAGGTTCCTCAGCATTGATTTCGCTTCTCAACAGAAACACGGGAGCCTATGACCAAATGACAACATTGGGCCTTTCTCCAACGGGAGTCTCGAAGACACTTGATTTATCACCGAACCAGATTGCCCTGTATGTGAACAGCAGCAACCAGGTTTCGATGATCATTCGGGCGGTTAATCCTACTCGTGCTGGTACTTTTCCAGCGCCTTTCTTGTTCAACACGGATCTTGCGATTCTGCTGACCGCGGCTGTACCTGCACCATAATCACAAAAAAATGAGCGCGACCCATTTGGGTTCGCGCTCATTTTTTTGATTCTGGCTATAAGGGAACTGCCAGCCACTCAGAATCGA
>JAYVXG010000542.1:0-4064 GCA_043785475.1 Armatimonadota bacterium | reverse complement strand
GCGGAGCCCGAGCCGGTCAGTCCCGCGTCGCGTGCGCCATGAACTTGAAGTCGCTCAATAAGGTCAAGCGATCCACACGGCGCCACCCGTTCAAAGTCATTGTAGATGATGTCTTCAGTGGGAAAGACTCGCCATTCGAAGTCCATTTCATCTAGCCGGTTATAAGCTACTTTCGTGCTACAGCGATCTTCAGGTTGAGCAATGACGTACCACTCTACCGGATCGGGAGAAGGAACCTGAGTCAACTTGTCGCCATAGCCCTCGGCACGAGCTCGGCCACCAGTCAAAAAGAACGAAACGTCGGCCCCAATCGACTTTGCAATGGCTTTCTTCTCGTATTCGGGCAAAGGGACCGACATCAAGGATTTTGCCGAGCGGATAATGCCCGCAGCATCGCTGCTACCGCCGCCAAGTCCCGCTTCACTCGGAATTCGCTTGATCAGTTTCACCGCAACTGGAGGAAAGTCGGCAACCTCCATCATCAGCCGTGCGGCACGGACGATGGTATTGTCCTCCGGAACACTCGGATCATCGCACTCAAAACTTAGCGTGTCAGACCGCTCAATGTTCAGTTCGTCGTAGAGGCTGATCGCCTGAAAAATTGAGCGCAATGGGTGATAACCACGGTGATCTTTCTTCCCCACACTAAGAAATAAGTTTAATTTCGCCGGACATTGGATAACCACACTCAATGCATGCCTTCAATTTCACGAACGGCGTCGGATTCAGGCGTATTATCCGTGGTGCTAAGTGCTTGGTCAAAATCTTGCTCGAGCGTACGGGAAGGAATGACCGCGATGGTTTTGGGATAGTGGGACAAGTCCAGTTCGTCCAATGCCCGGTCAATAGCGCTGAGTTGAGCACGGGCTTCGGCCAAAACCGAAAGGAACTCTTCGGAACTCAGCGACGGATTCTTTCCAATCAGTCGGTAGCCCAACATCTTCACGCGAAGGTTATCGAGCGTCGTCATAAACACGGTCGCCTGTGCCTCGGTCCTCTGGATTCCCGCCATCAACTCGTTGTAGTGACCTCGGTACTCGCCGAGGTTTCTTTCCGCGATTCGGTACAGCTCTTGCGCTTGCGGGTCGGTGGGTTTGAACATTGGAACCCCGGGTCGAATCCGATCGACGCCCTCGGACTGCAGCACTTCTTCAAATAATATGTCCGCGCGCCGAAGGGCGTTATAGATCGTCATCGCGAGTTCACGAACCGTGTCAGGCAACTCTTGAAACTGGGCAATATCTGCCCGTTTGAGTTTTTGGATTCCTTGTTCGAAGCTCTCAAACCGTTCACGGCACCCGTTCCACAGGCTCATGAACCGGGAATTGATGAATCGCTTTCTTTTCGCGGCTACATCGGCCCGGATGGTGTGAATTACCGAACTAAAAATGAATCCAAGAATGAGAATCCCGGGATTGCCTGTACTTGCGGCGATTGAACCGCAGATTAGGAGAAAGAGAAGGTGAAGAACGATCCGATTTGGACGCAAGAAGGCCCGCCAAAAAATCCGTTGATCGGCTTTTCGAATCTCCTCGCTCAGCATCTCTTAACTTTACGGGATTGGGGGGCGCATTCGTTGTGTTTCAAACACCCTTTCTACGGCAAATGCCGTTTGGAGAAGCTTTTCATCGCCCATTTGTGGTCCCATTAGTTGCAGACCGACCGGAAGCCCGCGGGCAAATCCCGCCTGCAACGAGATCGCCGGGAAGCCGCCCATATTGGCGGGAATCGTACAATAGTCGAGCAATTTCAATTGCATCGGGTCTTGGCTCATCGCTCCGAGAGGAAACGCGACGACCGGAGCGGTTGGAGAAACAATCAGATCGAAATCCTTAAACGCGTCGTTAAACTGCTGCGTCATTATCGCCCTGACTTGCTGGGCTCGAAGGTAAAACGCATCGTAATAGCCTGCGCTCAGGGCGTAGGTTCCAATCATGATTCGGGCCTTTACTTCGTGGCCAAACCCTTCTGCGCGAGTTTTGGCGACAACATCAATATGCCCTTGCCCTTCCGAGCGAGGTCCGTAACGAACGCCATCAAACCTTCCGAGGTTTGAGCTGGCTTCCGCGGGAGCAATGATGTAGTAAGTCGTAACGCCAAGCGGAATGGTCGGAATAGAAATCTCAGTAATCTCAACACCTTCCCTTCGAAGCTCATCCAGTGCCCTTTCGGTTGCGGCCCTCACTTCTGGATCGGTGTCCTCGCCATACATTTCTTTTGGAAATGCGAGTTTGAGACCCTTCAGCGACCCTTTTTTCAGATCAGCCGTCGAAATTTGAGAATCGGGAATGGAGGTTGAGTCCTTATCGCAGTGCCCCGTGATGATGTTCGCAAGGGTTGCAGTGTCCTCAACGGTCTTTGCAAGCGGTCCAATTTGATCAAGGCTGGAGGCAAACGCCACGAGCCCGTACCGGCTGCATCGGCCGTAGGTTGGCTTGAAGCCAACAACTCCACAGAACGAAGCTGGCAAACGAATCGATCCCCCCGTATCTGAGCCAAGCGCCAAAGGAGCCATATCGGCGGTCACCGCGACCGTCGAACCACCAGAAGAACCCCCGGGAGTTCGGGTCGTATCCCATGGGTTCCGAGAAAGTTTGTACGCCGAGGTTTCGGTCGAAGAACCCATCGCGAATTCGTCGAGATTGGCCTTGCCGATGGTAATCGCCCCCGCTTCTTTGAGTTTCCGGATGACGGTTGCGTCATAAGGCGGAATGTAGCCCTTCAGAATCTTGGACGCACATGTGGTCTCAATTCCCTCCGTCGAGATATTGTCTTTTATCGCAAGCGGAATTCCGGCGAGTGGACCAGCGTTGCCGCCATCCAGCATTTTTTGGGCTTCCACTGCCTGAGTCATCGCCTTTTCGGCATCTACCGCGAGAAAGGCGCCGTATTTCTTATCTTCCGATTCGATTCGGTCAAGAAAAGCTTTTGTAACCTCAAGAGCGGAGATTTCTTTTGAGTGAAGTTTCGTTGCGAGCTCCGCCGCGGTGAGGTTAGTGATCATCTAACCGTTAATCCTCAATAATCATGGGGACGAGGAACAACCCAGCTTTGCTGATTGGGGCGTTCTTGAGCGCTGACTCCCTTCTTAATGATGGGGCGGCAAAATCTTCTGCCCAAACGTTCATTAGATTTGAAGCGTGGAGGATAGGCTCAAGCTCCTGGAGGCTCAACGCCTGGATGTCGCCGAAATGTCCGAGCAGAGCATTGAGCTCGGTTTGAAGCGACATGACTTCGGACTCCTGCAGGTCCAATCGAGCCAGTTTTGCTACGTGTCTGACTTCATCGAGCGAGATCGCCATTAGACAAAGAGTTTAGCACAACCTCTCGAAGGTTCTGGAAGTGACCACCAGGAATAAGCTTATAATTCAGGTGGGATGAGAAAGCCGTCATTTGGAGTAACCGCTTTTGCTATCGTGACACTTTGTCTCATTGGCGCATTTCGGGTGCTTTACGAGCCGATGTTGCCTCCTTCACCAACGGAGCATCTTGTCACGATTCCCTCTACCGACCCTCTTCCAGCGCCAATTGTGGAAATCCAGTGGAAACAAAGTGTTGAAGACGGAATGATTGATGCAAGAAAACGAAAATTAGGGTTGCTCCTTTTCTTTCTCGATCCTGCCAATATCTATGCGAAGCAACTTGAGCTAAAGGTATTCCGCGACCCCGAGATGGCCCGCTTTGTCAATCGAAATTTCATTCCAGTTAAGGTCAATCTAGACCAATATCCCGAATGGAGTGAATCGATCTTGCCTCTTCAAAGGCTAGGGAAATACTTTGACCCCGGGGCCGAATTGGTTGTCACCAATCAAGATGGAATGCTTATCAATCACTTTGTCGTCGACAACCCGTTTCAGTTTTTTGGACCCCAGGTCGTCTTGCCATTTCTCATCCAATCCAAAGGACTGATCAACCAAATTCCATCAGTTATGGAGTCAGACCCGAAGCTATCCGAGGAGCAAAGTGATGACATTCGGGCCCTCGTTAACGCTGAAATCGAAGCCGTTCCCTCATTCTCCGGATTTGGAGAAAAATTGGCGAACAGTCTCCAGGGATCCGATAAT
>JAYVXG010000541.1:0-4066 GCA_043785475.1 Armatimonadota bacterium | reverse complement strand
GCCGACGAGGCGAAAGCCGCCCTCGAATCAGAAAACCTGGGAATTGACGGTAAACCCTCAAGACTAACAGACTATAAAAACGCCGCCGGAACCATCATCAAGCAAGTTCCAACTGCCAATGAACAGGTATCAAGAACGAGCAAAGTTCAAATTTGGATTGCAGCTCCTTCAGACGCACCGGAAGGAAGTCTGGCGGGGGAAGGGGACAGCGATACAAATAATCCCGCCCACAGTTTCCAATTGGAATACAAAATTAAAGGCGTTCGGGGGAGAGTGTCGGTAAAAATTGACATGGAAGACGACGATGGACAAAAGATGGTTAAGGAAGATGACTTTGAAGCAGGAGACAAAATCTCTATCAAGCAAGTCGGTCACGGAAAGGTCGCAAAATTCCATATTTACTTTGATGGCGAATTGAAGGATACAATTGTAGTCAAACCTGGCTTGAAAGGCACCAAATGAAATACGAACTCGCACCATCTATCCTCTCATTTGACCTAACTACTTTATCCAGTCAAGTCCCTCGCCTCGTGGCGGCCGGCGCGCACATCATCCATCTCGACATAATGGACGGGCAATTTGTCCCTCCGATCACATTTGGCGATGTGTTGGCGACAAACCTACGCAACCATACGAACGCTCCGATGGAAGCGCATCTAATGACCATAACTCCCGAAAGGCATTTCGATGCCTTCATCAAGGCAGGTTGCAAGAGAATCATTTTTCACATAGAAGCCACGGTTCACGCTCACCGGCTGGTCCAAGAATTGAAATTCAAAGGGGTTGAAGCAGGAATTGCAATAAACCCGGCAACCCCGGTTGAGGCGATCGAAAACCTTATTGGAGATATCGATTTGGCTCTGGTGATGACCATAAATCCTGGTTGGGGCGGACAGCCGCTCATTCCGTTTACCCTTGAGAAAATCCGGCGGATTCGAGCCCTTCGTCCTGACCTTCCAATTGAAGTGGATGGAGGTGTCGATTCAACAACCTTGCCTCAAATTATCGCGGCAGGTGCCAATGTTTTCGTTGTTGGTAGCTATCTGCTGAGGGCACCTACTTTAGAGGAGGGCGTCAAATCGATTTTAGACGGGTTCCCCTTAAATTCCTAACGACGATGTTCATCGTCATTGGTATCGTAGTGGCTTTCGGTTGGCCCCTAGTCTTCCAACGCCCACCAAAAAGCGCACCGAGGAAAGCTCAGATTGAATTTCTAGCCAAAGGTGCCGTCGTGGTCGGTGTCTCGGCAGTGACATTCCTGTGCGCAGGAATTGGGGCGATTCTTATCGTCCGCCAAGCGCGAATCGAATACCAAGATGCCCAAGCTCAACTGTTAAAACAACTCGTTGAAGAAACTCAACGAGACATTCGGAAAAAGCAAAATGTCGATGCATGAAATCCTCATGCGCGAAGCAATTGAGCTTTCGCGAAAGGGCTACCCGTTTTTCGCCCATGTGGGCTGTGTCTTGGTACGAGACGGCGTGGTGGTGGGTCGTGGATTTCACGATCATACGGGCGGTCCGCACGCTGAGGTTGTGGCGATCCGAGACGCCGGAGAAAGTGCACACGGTTCAACTGCTTACGTAACGATGGAACCGTGTAATCATCACGGAAAGACTCCTCCTTGCACGGATGCCTTACTCGACGCGGGAATCAATGAGGTCTACGTTGCAGTTGCAGATCCAAACCCTAGGGCCTCCGGCGGAACCGAAAAACTGCAAAATGCTGGCGTAAAAGTTCACATTGGGATGTGCGCGGCGGAGGCTTTCGCTGCAAACGCTCAGTTTCACTTCGCCCTCCGAATGGGACGCCCCATGGTAACAGTTAAGGCGGGAATGACCCTCGATGGAAAAATTGCGTTGCCCTCTGGTGATAGCAAATGGATCACCAGCGATGCCTCGCGCCAGGATGCCATGCAGCTACGGGCGCAAATCGGGTGCGTCCTGATCGGGAGGAAAACCGCTGAGATCGACCAAGCGAGACTAAATGTGAGGGGGATCGAAGTCGTCAACCAGCCGCTCCGGGTCGTCGTTGACCCGCAAGAAAAATTAAATCGGGATCTGCCCATATTTGACGGCTCGGCACCGACGCTCCATCTTACGGGTGAGAGCCTTGCCCCAATCACCATCTTACAAAAAATCCGTGAAAGTGATCGAACCGGGGTTTTAATCGAGGGCGGTCCAACAACGATTGCTCATTTCATGCATGCTAACTTAGTCGAAAGGCTGGTTCTCTATGTTGCACCGAAGGTCTTCGGCGGTGGGATGAGTTGGTTAGGGAATTTTGGATTATCTAAAATGGACTCAAGCCCCGAGTTCGAATTGGTTGAAACCAGCGCAATCGAAGGTGATTTAAAATTGATCTACCACTCACGGAACTTTCAAAATTTCTTGTCGTCAAATAACACGTAGATCGAAAGATTTACACCATAACTGACAGCAATGAATAAGTAAAAGCCTCTGAAAAGTGGCTTTCTCTCCCTAAGCCCCGCGCCTTAATCCCCCCACGGCCGGGGCCTTCTTTTACCCTGATACCTCGATGCTAAAACCGATTGAGGTTCTTGTCGTTCAGGTCACATTCGGATTCGCTTGTACTTTCGAGGTTATACGAGGATTCACTGCGAATGATCAGAGTTTCAAGAACCATTCGTGCATCCGCACATCATCCGTCAGTTCTGGATGAAAACTCGTTCCGATAATCTTCCCTTGCTTAACCGCAACAATCTTTCCCTCATACTCCGCCAGTACTTCTGTTGAAGGGCCAATCCGAGTAACAACCGGGGCTCGAATGAAAACCCCCGTTACAGGCTCGCTGAGCCCCCGTACTGTCACTTCGTCTTCAAAGCTGTGAACTTGGGTGCCAAAGGCGTTTCGCTTCACCGAAATGTCAAGTAACCCCAACGTGTATTGTTTACGGTCTTCGATATCGCTAGCAAGCATGATCATGCCCATGCAGGTGCCCCACAGCGGCATTCCTGCTTTTCCGGCTTGTCGCAGAGCATTCCCTAAGCCATAGCGCTCCATAAGTAAGCCAACGGTTGTGCTCTCTCCTCCTGGAAGTATCGCACGATCGACCCCGGAAAGTTCTTCGGGAGTTCGTACCTCAATTACTTCTAAGTCCGCCGTAGATGCCCGAAGGAGTGCCTCGCGATGTTTGTCAAAATCTCCCTGAATCGCAATGACCCCAACTTTCATTCCCAAAAGCGTACCAGGAGGACCATAAGTAGCGACATTATATAGCCGGAGCACTTTGGCGATCCACAACGAGTTTCTCTCATATTCGTGCTTTTAACTCCCGTAGAACGACTTCGAGATTCAGACGGTTTCCTATTCTTTTGCTATTGAGGTAACAACCTGAACACACGAAAAAGCCCTCTCGGTGCAATGCACGAAGAGGGCAGTTTCAGAACTCAAACCTTACTTGGTTTTCTTTGCTTTTGGAGTTGGGATGCTTGGTGCGTCCTTGTACTTGGATTGATCCTTCTTGAAAGTAGCTGGGCAACCTTCACAGCAGAAGAAGTATCGCTTACCCTTATAGTCGGAGAACATCTTGGCCTTGGTAGCCTTGGCAATGTTGACCTTGTGTGATCCCATGATTGCGCATGCGATTTCCTTAGGTGCCTTTTGAGCGAATGAGGTGACCATCAGTGCGGCCGTTGCGAGAGTTAAGATTACTTTGTTCATTTCAAATACCTAACGTGACCGAAGCCACCTGTACCTAGTATATTCATACTGAGCTTGGATGAGTAAAAGTTCCGCAAATTTCTAAGATGAAAATCAAATTTCTGCACACGAACGACTTTCACGGAAAATTGGATGAACGGACCTTTGACGTGCTCAAAACTTTACGGGCAGATTGCGATTTCTATTTTGATTCGGGTGACGCAATCACGACAGGAAACCTGGGAATACCTGCTTCAATAGACCCTGTCTGGGCGCTGTTGGCGTCTTTGAATTGTTCAGCCTCGGTTCTTGGAAATCGCGAAACCCATCCCTTTCGCATGGTGTTCGATCGGAAAATCGAAGGGAAGAAACATCCCATACTGGCCGGGAACCTTCATGTGAAA
>JAYVXG010000540.1:0-4071 GCA_043785475.1 Armatimonadota bacterium | reverse complement strand
GGGTGCCCGACGTTACCCAGTTACTCGACACGGCTCACTCGAATCCTTTGAATGATTGGGAAGAGCTTATCGCGGAACTCGCGAAGCTAGAAGAGCCGGATGAATACTTAGTTGAGACTCTTCAATATGTGATTGATTTCCGATTAAGGAGTCTTGAACGCGGGCGCACATTTGCCGAATGGCACGCGGAACTCAAGCAGTTTCTTGAAGGAGCGCCTTGGCAAAAAAATGCCCAAGAGAGGGATATTCGGGCGCAAACTTCTCTCCTTTCCAATCTGGCTCAGGACGCGACAATTCAGCTCGTACAAAATTCTGAAGTCATGACCTATGCGGTCTGGCTGGACCATGCTGATACAGTTTGGCAAATGAGTGACGTGAGCGTGCCCAGTGGAGAAGATGGGGTGTTGCTGGTGTCATCTCCCGAAGAGCTTGGCGAAATCGAGAACTTGCTCGTTCTTGGAATGCTGGAGGGTTCTTTCCCTCGGAGGAGATCAGAAAATCCAATATTAAGTGATGACCTTAAGAAGGGTCTTTCTGCCCTGATCAAGGGTCCAGCTTTCAACAATTCGTTTGATGTCGCGAGAACGGAGCGCGACATTTTTTACCGAGTCTGCGCTTGCCCAACCAAAGCTCTTTATTTTAGCTATCCGATGTCAGACGGAGAAAGCGATAATGTTCCGGCCTTCTATCTCGAGGAGATTAGACGAATTTGTCAAACCGGAGACGTCATCGTCCACCCAAGACGCCATCTAACCCCCCCACAGGATCAATGCGAATCGGAGTACGACCGAGAACTATGCACGCGACTTAGCTCGGCGGTACCGAAGCCAGTCAACAATGTTCTTGTCGACCCTCGAGCGATCGATTTGGTGCGATTTGACATGAAAAATGTCCAGCCGAGGACTCTGAAATCATTGGTTGACTGTAACTACAAATTTGCGGCCGAACGGCTAATTCCAGAACATCAACAGCCAAGTGACCATTGGGGCTGGATGCTCGAAGTACCACGCCGGGCGAACCTTCTGACCATTGCCAACGAAAAATTGGCGAAGGCGGAAATGAGCCAGGTTTTGATGGCCTACCTCGATGAGCTCCGGCCGCGGCTCCCGTCTTGGGAATTCGACATGATTTACCACGGCTCGACCCGGCTAGTGGAGGGCCTTATTGAGCGGGAATTTTTATCTCGCGAGGTGTGGGGACGAGAGCCATCGAATACAAAACTCGATCTGAAATTTGGCGATCCTCAATTGAATCCGGATTTATTTAAGTATCAGTTGACGGGCAAGGTTGCTGGAATCACGGATCAGAACGGTATCCGCACCGTCCATTTGTATCGGCGGACTCCACCGAAAGACCCCAAAGAGGAGTCGCTCGATCGGTACTTGATTGAATACGGGATGTATTTTGCGGCCGCTTGGTACGGCGTCACTGAAGTGCGGGTAGAGATTGACGGACTGAGTGAACACCGCACGACCCTTCTCTTTTCTGATTCTCAGTCCCTCGAAAAGCGGGGGGATCAGCTTGTTGTGCTGAATCTCGCGAGGCAATTTGGAAATAAGACCGAGCTCGCCGAGGGAATAAAAGACCTCCTGAGGGCTCCGAAAGCGATCGCGGTCTCTGGACAAATGACCACACGCGCCGGTGACTACTGCCAGTTCTGTTCTTTCACGGACCTGTGCCGTCAATCACAGGGAAGTTCTGAGGAATTTAGCGATCTAGGGGCAAACAATGGATAGGACTGCAACCGACGAGCAAATTGAGATTATTAATCAAGAAGATGGTTTCTCAGTCGTCTTGGCGTCAGCCGGCTCGGGCAAAACTTTCGTCGTTGTTGAACGCTATCTGCGTCTCGTTCGCGAGTTTGGAGTTCGCCCCTCTCAGATTCTAACGATCACATTTACCAAGAAAGCTGCGGCAGAAATGAAGCGAAGAATTGTTGACCGACTTTTTGGAGTTGACCTTTTCGAGCAGGCCCAGGAAGCTGAAACTGGCCCCATTCAGACGATCCATTCGTTCTACGAGAGGTTGCTGCGGGAAAATTCGGTCGAGGCAGGAATGGATCCAAAGTTTGACCTAGCGACCGGAGCAGAGTCTGACCGGCTTAAACGCGACGCAGTTCGCTATGTAATCAACTCGTCGGAAGACGACGAAAGCGAATTGGTCGCCCTATTCGTAAAGTCCTCGGTTGGAAAATCTGAGTATGGCCGCAATGGAGCCTACGAAAAGCTCGAAAAGGAGACAATTGACATCCTCAATTATATGAGGAGCAGCGGACACGAGCCAACTTTCTTCGAGGAACTTTACGCGAGCGGCTCGTCTTTTTTGAAAGTGACCCACAAGTCACTTATTTCTCGACTGCCTGAATATATGCGGAACGCGATTGCCGAGCAACCGGGCGGTCATTGGCGAGATATTGCCTGGCAAGAAGCGGCTAAATTTCGGGGAGATAAGTCCAAATACCCGTGGCTAAAGGACTCACAAGAAGATGAGCTAGGAGCGGCGAATTTGACCTGCGGCCTTGCCCTAATTGCCTTGCGAGCGTGGACTCGGTACGAAACCTTGCTGAACCAGGGTCGAAAGATTGACTTTGACGGCTTGGAAAGCCGCGCAGTGAGGCTGATCGAGAGTTCGGTACAGGTAAAAAATCGTGTTTCGAAGCAATTTTTGCATGTCATCGTGGATGAGTCTCAAGACTTGAATCGGAACCAATTCCGTCTTTTTGATGCCATCGACAGCAAGTCTAAGATGTTAGTTGGTGATGGAAAGCAATCCATTTATGCTTTCCGCAACGCAGATGTCGAGACCTTTAATCAGCGGGCACGAGATGGATATTTGAAGCTCTCGAAAAATTTTCGATCCAGCGATTCAATCATCAATATGGTTGACGTTGTGTTTAGCCAAGCGTTCGGCGTGGAGAAATATTTCACTTCGAATCGTTATGATGTCTTCGATAGCCAACTCAGCTTTGAAGGAGTTGAGCGGGTTCATCTCAGTTCAAAAGGCAATTGGAATGAGCTCGCCGAATTTATTGCTGACGAACGGGTGAACAATATTGAACGCAGTGCAACTTCAATTTTAGTGCGGATTCACAAGGTTGCCGAAGCTATCGAATCGGGCCTGAAAATTGCGGGAATTGACGTCCGAATGAACGCTGGCCAATCCAAATTCTTTGCTCGCTCTGAAGTTCGTGACTTGGTGAATTCCCTCTTATCCGTTTCATCTGAGAGTGACTATTTTGCGTGGCTGGCAACGTTGAGGAGCCCTATCGTTGGGCTGTCTCTTGATGGAATTGTCCTATTAACTAGGCCGGAAGAAGCCTTACCCCTCAGTGTAGAAGACCAGGAGAAATTGGATCGATTCAGCTCATGGTTTCTTGAACTAAGAACGCAAGTTGACCATGTACCCGCCAGCGAAGTTCTTTCGAAAATCATCAACAAGTCCGATCTTTTCGCCAACTTACTTTCGCTAACGGAGGGTCGCCGCAGGATCGAGAACGTTCGGAAGCTCTTACTGCTCGCAATGGACGCCCCCGAGCTTTCAGCGAGGGAATTCGCGGACCAAATTCGCAATATCGAACGGCTGCGACACGATGAAGGGGATGCGGCCACAACTGACGATTCGGAGGACCTCGTAACGCTTGTCAATATTCATAAGGCCAAGGGCCTGGAATGGGATACCGTGATCCTGGCAGACGGAATGGATCACAAGCCATTCCGAGTGAATTCCCCAATTTTTGACGCGGAAACGGGTTGGATTGGCTACTGGCAGAATAAGTCCTCGACCTATGCGGCGGAATATCTTAAGAAGGTGCAATCCCAAATCGACCGAGAAGAGCTTTTACGCTTGCAGTACGTGGCAATGACCCGTGCGAAGAAGCGATTAGTAATCGTGACCTGGGGAGACTCGTCGGCTGGCTTGGTCGGAGTTATCCGAAGTGCTCTTGGTCCCTCTACCTTTGACTCTCTTAAAACGTGGCGGAGCCAACGGCCCGAAACCGATCTCCGAAGTTAACACTGAGAAGTCCTAGTTGTTCCTTCTTTTGCCCGGGCCCCCTGCGTCTCCAGTGCCACC
>JAYVXG010000539.1:0-4076 GCA_043785475.1 Armatimonadota bacterium | reverse complement strand
TGTGAATTCGATCGAGGCTACGCCGTCACCAAGATCTCGGAAGCGAAGGAGGCCGGTTTCGTCAACGATCCGATAATCTGCGAGGGAGCGATAGTCAGGTTGCACTGGGGTGAGTTCGAAGTGCTTTTCATCGACAGAGAGCTGCTCGGTTTCGACATAAAACTGCTTTTTCGTTCCCAGTATCAATTCTGAGCCGATGGCGTCGATCATCTCGAACGGGCCCATCTGCCAGCCAAATCCCCATTTCATGACGTTATCAAAGTCTGAGATCGAGTAGCTGATTTCACTTTTGAGATAGTCCGCGTATCGAAGAGTCGGAAGGAGATACAGGCGGAGGAATTCGCCAACTTCGTCTCTGGCTTGGAGGGCAATGTTGAGACGCTCACCAAGTGGCTTCGTTGCATTTTCGGTTATCGTTGGATATTCAGGCGGAAATTGGGGCCGGTAAGCGTTGGTTTGGAGGTCAAAAACCATGAATTCCTTTCCAACACGCTCATAGTAGCCTTTTCCAACTTTGTTGCCGATGTGCTCCAGGCTGCGAAGATGAGTCATCGACTTCGGTTCCTGCAATGTCCCGATGTAGGGATCGTTAGGACAACGAGAAAATTGGTTACCGGCAATATCGGCCATGATATCGAGACCAACCATGTCATTGAGTCTGAATGACGCCGATTTTGGCCTTCCCAAAAATGGTCCGGTGATCTCGTCGACCGCTTCAATCGAGAGTTGCAGTTTTTCGGCAACGTGGATTGTCTGGTACATGCTCCACATACCAAACCGGTTGGCGATGAACCCAGGCGTATCTTTTGCACGAACAACGCGCTTAGCCACTCGCTTTTCGAGAAACTCGGTGATGGCTGGGAGCAAATATGGGTCGGTGGAACCCGTGTCAATAAGTTCAAGGAGCTTTAGATAACGAGGAGGATTAAAGAAATGCGTTCCGACGAAACGCTGTTTGAACGATTCTGAACGCCCTTCCAGTAAGAGACCAAGCTCTAATCCGCTGGTATTCGTTGAGATAAGTGCGTCTGGAGCAATGAATGGCTCCAATTTCTCAAAGAGAGATTTTTTTATGTCCAGCTTTTCTACAATTGCTTCGCAAACCCAGTCGGCCTCGGCGACCCAGTCGAGATTCTTGTCGACGGATCCCAACCGGATCGTATCCGCGGTTTGCTTGATATAGAAATGGGGCGGTCGAGCGACCTTTGCGCGATCAAAACAGGTTCGAATAGACTCGTCGGAGACATCAAGGAGGGTTACTTGAAATCCGATGTTGGCGAGGTGAGCGGCGATGCCACTGCCCATAGTTCCGGCACCGATTACGCACACGTTGTTTCCATATTTAAGCCGTTCTGACAATGACATTTCTTCTCTCTAAGACTCCCGAAAGAATACCTATCAACAATCATCCTTCAATTGCTAGGTATAAATACCGAATATATAGGCGTGCATTCCGCTACAATGGATATGAATATGATAGAGGTAAAAGTCCATAGCTGGCTTTAGAGGTAGGAGACCGGTCCGTCAGGAACCGAGTCCAGAGATCAACGGTCGACTATTGCGGCATCCAGAGTTACGCGTAATCGCGTCCGACGGCTCCCAATTGGGAGTGTTATCGTCGCGAGACGCATTGAGTCGAGCAAGAGAGGAAGGTTTTGACCTAATTCTCGTTGCTGGCCATGCAATGCCGCCCGTCGCAAAAATTGCTGATTACGGCAAACATAAATACCTAGAAGGCAAATCTGGTAAGGATAAAAAGCCCAAAGGACAGGAAACAAAGGGTATAAAGATAAGTCCGCGTATTGCTGAGCACGACATGGGCTTTCTGGGGAACCACGCCAGGAAGTTCCTTGAACACGGAGACAAGGTCAAAGTGACGTGCATGTTCCGGCAACGAGAGTTGGCTCACCCTGAATTGGGGAAGGCTCGACTTGAGAAATTTGCCTTGGGACTAGAAGACTGCGCGGTGGTCGAAAGACCGCCATCCTTGGATGGACGTCAGATGATTATGATTCTGAATCCAAAGCCAGGAGCGAAACCAAAAGATGCCAAAAATCCGGACATACAAGACAGCAGCGAAGAGGTTTAAGATTACCGGCACCGGTAAGATTACTCGTCGTCGCTCGCACAATAACCACCAGTTCCAATGTAAGCGCAAGAGCACTCGACGTGCACTTGAAAGCGAACCAGAACTGTTCCAAGGCGAGATGAAGCGCATTCGGCGTCTTCTCGTAATGTAGTTTTGTGGTTCCGCCCCGCGGAATCACCCCGACCCTTTACCGCTACCGCTCGAAAAGCTGGGACCCGGTGGACAATTAAGAACAAGGAAAAAATAAATGGCAAGAATTAAACGTGGCCTTATGCGCCACAAGCGCCACAAGAAGATCATTGGCAAAGCCAAGGGTTATTTCGGGCGTAAGAAAAACGTATTCAAACGTGCTCACGAACAGGTCATGAAATCGGGGCAGTATGCCTTTCGTGACCGTAGAGCAAAGAAGAGAGATTTCCGACGACTATGGATTGTTCGAATCACGGCTGCGTGTTCACACAGCGGCATTAAGTATTCGCAACTGATCCATGGTTTGAATTCGCAAGGCATCCAACTGAATAGAAAGATGATGAGCGAAATGGCAATTGAAGACATGGACGCCTTTAAGGCGGTCGTGGAATTAGCCAAGAAAGGGCTGTAAAGTCAGATAGCATAAAAAAAGAGCCTCCCGAATTTCGCGAGGCTCTTTTTTTATGCACATTTCGGATTTCATGAAGCACCGATCCGGTTCTTCCACGCGAGGAGAGAGCAGGGCTCCCAGGTGGATTGCCAGCCCCAGGGGAGTTGCGACAGGAGATATTATTTGGTTGGCACTTTTTGATCCAAATTGGCAGTCGGGCGCGGGCGGTTGACCAGGTCGCGTTTAGCGGCGATCACAGCTTGGTCCTTAAACATTCCGTGTTTCTCCGCAAAGGTAGCGAACTGCCGATCCATCGGCCGGACAGACAACGGACCGCCTTTTTTAAGAGATGACATTTGCGCGACTTGGTCGTTGAACATTTGCCCGACTCGCTTATAGCCAGCTTTCGCTTCAGACACCATACCAAGTGCCATCTCAGCATCGGCTTTGCTCGCAACTGCATCGAGCGAATTGGCAATATCGAGGGTCTTCTCAGCCCACAGAATGCAGGCTCTCCAATCTTTAGCAACCGCAGCCGTCCGCATCATGCCTAGCGTAGCTTTGTAGCTTCGAGGATACAATGCAAGTGCGCTCTGGAATTCTTTCATAGCCAGTTCGTTCTTGCCCTGAGCCTCGAATTCGTTTGCGAGTTTGATTTGGTACCAGGCGATACCGGTTTGTCCAACGGCTGCGTTACCTTTGACCAATTCTAGCGCGGCGTTTAAAATCTCAATGGCCTTGGCATGATCGCCACGACTGCTTGCGATACGAGCCTGAATCGCCATGTAAGAAGGATCTTCATTCTTTCGGGAGAAATTTTTGAGCAGTAACTCCGCTTCGTCTTGGCGACCGATCTCGACCAATATATCCGCGCGAAGCGCAGTCAAAGGACGATCTAACGGAAATTTTGACAATGCTTGGTCAACTTCAACTAGAGCGTCTTGGAAACGATGCTGCTCTAACAAAGCTTGAATGAGCTTTGCCCAGGCCCCCTCGTTCATTTTTACTCGCAGGGCCAACGACTTTCTGGCCGCTTCTTCGGCCTTCCAAGCAAATTCGTGGGAGTCTGATTCTCGACTTCGTGCGAGGTAAGCCTCTGCGAGCATCTTGAACCCAATCGAACCACCTGGATCACACTGAACGCGACGCTCATGAAACGCGATTTCGCGGTCGATTTTTGTTTCATCGTAGGCCTCGTGGACGATTGGTTCGAGAACCAATCGTCCGCTTTTGGCACTTGTCGGCACGACATAGATCGCACCGACAAGAACCCATCCTCCCACTATCACCAGAGCACTGATAATGACTGAGCGGAACTTCATCATTCGGCCCTCATTGACTGTGGAATGATTACTCCAGCAGCGAGTCCGAGAACTAGAAGGCTTGCGGGCTCAGGCACATCGAAGC
>JAYVXG010000538.1:0-4077 GCA_043785475.1 Armatimonadota bacterium | reverse complement strand
GGCGCTCGGGATTCGGCTCAGCGACTGCAACGATGGTGCCAGGAGCAAAATCCTCGGCGAGAATTTCGGCAAACATTGTGCCTCGCGAGCCGGCACCGAGGAGCATGAAAGTCAGTTTCGTTTCCATTAATCCTCGTCTATTGTTTCACGAAACCAGGTTTCGATGCTCAGGGGTCGTTCACGAGGTGACGAGTTTCGGTCTTGCAATCGTCATTACTAAGAATTCCCTTCGGGGGTCGCTCCCAAGTTCGCCCGTTATCCATTCACTTTTTGGACGTTTTTGCCAATATGCCGGGCGGATTCCCTCCACGGACTTGGGACCGTGCCTCATGTCCTATGGCTTCGCCATAGGCTAATTTGATCCAGCCCTTCAGGCTTTCTGAGGCAATCACGTTTTCGATTTTGAATGGCATGCAGCCTTGTATTCGTGTCTCAAGTTTCGTCGAACAGGTCGGCATTGGCAAATCCGCCCCTACCCGCCTGGTTATTTGGTGTAGGAAATGCCCATTCCGTCTTGATATGGTCACGATCTAGATGAATTCTAGCCCAAATCGCTGTAAACTATTTTGGTTCAAAGGCGTTCAACACTAGAGGACTTATCTATGAAATTATTGTTACTTTCTTCCTTGGTGATACTAACTGGGGCTCTAGCCCAATCAGAACTTCCTGGTCCGATAAAGGCCCATGTCAATCTTCTTCAGGATGCAAAATCTTTGAAAGCCGACTTCACCGTTCAAAAGCTTGGTGGCGGCATTGAAAAAGGGACTCTCCTTTACTCAAAAACTGGATTGTTCAAGATTGATACTCCGGCGACCTTGACCGAGTCCGATGGCAAGATGGTTTGGACCTATAATAAGACGTCCAACACTTATACCGAGATTCCTGCCTCGTTGGCCGCGACAAAGGATCCAGCGGTTTGGGCTTGGGCGGCCTTCTTTAATGTCGAAGCACTGAAGGGGACCAAGGACTACGTACCGAAAGGCTCACGCACTCTCCGAGGCTCTGCGGTTTCTGAATTCTCGGCAAAGATGGCGAATGACAAAGCGTTCACTTTGTATCTGGATGCTAAAACTGGAGTCGCACGAGGTATGGGTAACGCAGATGCGATTGTTCTTGCAACCGGCGACATCATTCTCGGAAAGGTTGGTTTGGATATCAAAGACTTCACTTTTATTCCTCCAGCGGGTGCCACTAAGATCGAAAAGCCTGCGGCTGATTCGATTACTTACGCGATGGTCGAGACAATTTTGAAGGCGAACTGTCTCCCTTGTCATAGCGCTACGAGCATGAAATCTGGACTGTCGGTTGAATCTTACGAAGCCGTGATGCGAAAGGTTACGGCTGGGAACGCGTCGGCAAGCGGCTTGTTCCGAAGCATTTCGGGGCCACGAGCGACGATGCCACAAGGCAAGGCACCATTGTCGAAGGCCGATCAGGATACGATTGAGGTTTGGATTAACGCTGGCGCGAAGAAGTAAATAAGGGCATCGCCTACGGCTAAGGGCTCGCTTCGCTAAGGGCAAAACAAAGACAGGTTTCCTCAAAAGAGGGAACCTGTCTTTGAATTAAAGTGGCGTAGAATTGGAATATGCGATGGGTTATCCTCTTGGCGATCGCAGTATTTGGTTGTGCTCTGATCGGATACGGCATTCTTCCACTTACTGCCAGTGAAGCAACCACCCAAAGTGACTTTGTTGGTTGGATGATGATCCTTGCCGGGATTCCATGCCTCGTCTATGTTGCGGTCAATTTCAAAGCTGCGCTTCGAAAGAACACTCCTGAACGTTACTGAGATGAAATAAAGAAGTGCCCTGTCAGGTACAGCCAGGGCACTTTAACTTATTACTAGGGAGCCTTATTTCTTGCCGAGGAGGGCTTTTACTTCGGCGGAGTCCATGTTGGCTTTGTCGACCAAGGTTGCGCCGGTGTCAATTCGGGCTTCGATCTTCTCGCCCTTCAGAACTTTAACCATGTTCTCGATTCCGAGTTTGCCCATGTTCGCTGGATTTTGGAGGACGAGGCCCTCAATTTCGCCAGCTGTCACGGCGTCAAGCAACTCTTTGGATGAGTCGAAGCCGACAAACTTAACCTTGCCGGCCAGCTTTGCGTTTTGGAGGGCTTTCATCATGCCAAAAGCGGTTGACTCGTTGGGGCAGAAAATGCCTTGAATACTAAGCCCGTCTCCGGATTTGAATCGGGTGATCAGGTTTTCGCTGGCAGTTTGAGCCGACTCTCGGGTTGCTCCGCCGTGTTGCTCTTCGCTGACGACTTCGAGGCCGCCTGCTTTTGCTGCAGCCATGAAGCCTTTTTCACGCTCTTCTGTGCTGGCTGATCCGATGGCGTATCGAAGCATAATGACTTTGCCTTTCCCACCGAGGGACTTGGCAAGTCGTTCGCCGCCAATGAATCCGGCTTTCTCATTGTCGGTTGCGATGAAGCTATCGGTCTTGACGTCTTTCAAACCGCTATCAACGATGATCATGTGGATACCCTTCGTGATTGCTTCTTGTGATGGAGTCTTTAATGCCTCGCTATCGAGCGGAGCGAGGACGATACCGTCGACTTTTTCGGTCGTGAAATTCTCGACGACCTTGATTTGATCGGCTTTGTCATCTTCTTTCAAAGGTCCTTTCCAAAGAAGTTCGACATTGTTAGCATCGGCGGCGGCCTGAGCGCCGGCTTGCATTGCTTTCCAGAATTCGTGGGTTGATCCCTTGGGAATAAAGGCAATTCGATACTTCTTGGCGGTGTTACCACCAGCGGCTGAAGGATTTCCTGTAGAGTTGTTGTCTGCGGTGTTTGCACCAGGACTACAACCGACGAGGGAGATAGCGACAAACGCTAAAATGAAAAGGCTACGTTGCACCCTTTCGTTTTACCAACTTTGGCGGCTTTCGGCAATACTAAATAGGCGGCAAGTTCAGATATATTTGGATTTTGCCCGTAATGAAACCTTGAAATTTCAGAAAAAGACTTTCGTCCTAAGAACGGTGATGGTCAGGGAACCGTCCTAATGAATATGGATTCCAACAAGAAGAAATCCATGCAACGACGGGAAGTTTTTACGGCTTGGGTGCTCTTATCTGCTCCGATAACGGGCTTCGTGGCCTATTTGGTGGCGTACCTTGGGCTCCATATTGGGCAGAGCAATGCTCCGCTGGTCAGTGCATTAACCTTAGCGGTTGCTTGTCTACTCTTCCTATCTTGGGCATTTATCAGCCATACCGATGCGGATTGGCGCAAGACGACACGCTTTATCGCGTTTGGCTTGCTTTTTGAAGGATTAATTCTGGTGTCTGTTGTGACCGCCGGTCGTGGCGCGTCGCTGTATTTTGGGTTTGGATCTATGGCGATAGGACTGGTTTTGCTATTTGGTGCGAAAAGGCACTGAACGCGGGGTGGGGGCACAGCAATCGAGCGTAGAAGGATCGGCCGATTTATATAGGAAGGACGCCCAACCTCCTTGGGGGACTAAGGTGTGATGAGCGGCCATTTGGAGGGAGGGCCCCCCTATGCCATATTGTTTTCTAGATTCTAGTATCTCTTCAGGTTCAAATCGATTAAAAACACTTAAGATTTCTTTTAAGATGCCGTCGTAACGACAGGGTCGCTCTGCTCCATGAACTCTTAACTTTTGTGGTCTGTCCCGAGGTCCAATAGCGCTGCTTCGCGCAATTTGACCCCGGGCTAAGTTCTGTGACCACACCCTGGTCGGGATACGAAACCTGGGAGTTATCAAAAAAAACTAATTGGCATTGGGCGGGACGCCCACCATCCTAAGGAATTACGGCGTGGCTATCTCCGGAGTTGGGAGGCCGAGGCCGTCGATTTGTTTGAGGATTTGAGCCTTGTCGCCGACGAGAACAATGAGAGCCTTCGCATGATTCAAATATTTTTTGGAGACCTCATTCAATCTGACTGCATTGAAAGTTTGGATTCGCTTGATCTTTTGATCGATATCGGAGAGCGAAATCCCGGTGTCCAGGACCGAGGAACCGGTCCCGACAATGCTGTTCAGGGAAGTAAATCCAGTCACTATGTCAGTCCTCATGATTTGGGCGGCCTTAATTGCTTCAA
>JAYVXG010000537.1:0-4084 GCA_043785475.1 Armatimonadota bacterium | reverse complement strand
GGACGTATATGTGACGGTTAACGGCTGGAAGCTGTCGACTGGACCATACACCTTCAACTCGCCGTGTACCGCACTCTTGTGTTTTAAAGACGACTCTAGTGCTCGTGAAATTCGAATGGGTCGAGACGTAAGTGCGCAAGCGGCGATTGTTCAACCAGACTTTGCTCGTTCGACGGATTCACGGAATCCAACGACATTCAGTGTCTTGACGCCAGGCTCATTCCGAATTGAAAAGGAACCAGGCGATGTTGGATCGACGATTCGTATCGATAACATGATGAATACACAACGGGGCCAAATCCTCGACAGTATCAGCACAAGTCAACCAATTATTCTGAGAGAGACAGGTCGACCGGATGTCATCATTGACCCTGCCCAACAAAACGACCGATGGAGTCCACTAAAGTGGTATTCGATCGTTCACGGCATGTCAGTCGAAAGTAGTGCATTTTGCTCGGGAAGCACCGTATTTGTAAGTGGTGGGTCGTTTGTCCCTTCTGCGCTTTCGGGCAATATCCCGCCATCTTCAGAAGGCTTTGTCACTGCTTTTCGCACGGACTTCGATCCAAGCGTTGCCCAGAAGGCAAGTCAAGCGCACGTTCCATACGATCCGAATCCGGCGAATTTCGTACCTGTTAACGTTATTGCCGATGATAATCGACCTTACATGAAGCAAGTGATCTCGATGGACTACTTGCGAACGGGTCCTGGTTGGGCTTCGACAAATATTAACTTTAACAATTTGTATCCGAACCAACTTTCTGCGTGGCCACAAGTCCCGCAAAATAAAGAAGAGCTCGGACGAACGTCTTTTGAAGACTTTCAAATTCGACTCAATCAATGTGTATTGAGAGGCGGAGCACCAGGATTCCGAAGCACGAGCCGAGGAGTTGTTGGTGGAGATGGCCTCTTGATGGCATGGAACACAAATGGAGTTTTCTGCTTCCGCAGGGCAAGTACTTGGGTTGCAGATGAAGGACGAATCATTCAATTGGATCCAAGCGGAAACACTTTGTTCGACAGCTCGTTGCAGTCAATTACTGGGGCAACGGGTGGAAATACGAACGGAGCCAATCTCACGAAATTTGATCGACCAACTCGCGTTTATCCGCTGAACGATAGCGGTGACTTGCTGGTCGTCGACAGTAATCAGAATCGCGTTCTCAGAATGTCTGCAGGCGGATCGGTCGCACGAAATCTGACCGAATTCTCGCTCGACAAAACATTTGTACCGACTGGCTACAAGAATAGCGACTCGTTGACCTTCTCGAATCCGAGAGACGCCGCGACCTATGTTTCAGAAGTGACGGCAGCCAACAATCCGTTCTTTGGTGCGAAGCCTCTTGAATCATGGCGCCATTATTTGGTAGCTGACCAAGGCAACAATCGACTCGTCGAAATCGTCGACCGGTTTGAGGCAGATCAAGCAACCGGAAATCTCATAAGCCGAGTGTCCGAAGGAACTCTCCTGTGGCATTCTCCTCCGGCTATTTCCGGAAAAGGCTATTCTTACAATTCGTTAACCCGAGTCCAGACCGGAGCCGGAAAGTTCATTGTAGTTGCTGGCGTTGGCGGAAAAGCACCGTCTCGAATAGATTCGGGTGAACCACAGCTCAATTCAACGTTGATCGGGGACCAGAATCCTAACGATCTCAAGACTTCGAGCACGGGCAATGGTGGAGTGGTGATTTTCGATAGCAACCTTCCTGGCGGCTACCGAGTCTTCAATCAATTCAATACCCCTGCAGTTGATCACACGCGTATGTGGGATTTCAGACCGTCAGCACTGAACTGGTCGGTCGATTCTGCAATGGATATCTCGGCAAAAGCCCACGTGATGAGCAACCTACAGTCAGTAACGGCGTCTCTGATTCCGCCCACCTCGCCGGGTAGTCCGCCGCAACTGGCACTCATGATTGCAGATTCAACTGGTGTCTATGAAGTTGTGACGGATTCCGCAAATCCAAACACACTTGATACTCGATGGATGCTGCCAAATTGGGCATTCAAAGCCCTTCGAAGGACTGGAGCCGGCGGAGCACCGACGTCAAGCAATCCACTTGGATTCTTCCCCACCTACGCTCGTCGATTGGACGAGGACAATGTAATGGTTGTCAATGGGTTTACGGGCAAGACCATTGACTTAGCAACAAATTACACCGGTGAAGTTCTTCAGCTGGATGGTCGACTCGACCCATCAGCTGCTTTTCAACCCATAGGATATATCAGCCAAGGATATTCGGTTTTCGCCGTCGACCTTGGATTCAGCACCCGCAGTATTAAACTCCGATTTGGCCCTGTAGAAGGGTCAAGGGGTCTATTCCTGCCCGTTTTCGCAGATCGACGATAAAGAGCACCTTGAGGCAAGGCATGCAAAAGATGAAATTAATAGTAAGCGTACTGTCAATCGGATTAGCCGGACTGGTTTTAAGCCAGTCAGCAACCGACCACCCAAACCTGAAGTCAAATAATCGACATGATGGTGTGAATGGGAATGTTGCGGCATCGGGACCTGGGAGACTCCAGACCCAATCCGCAATCGTGCAAAGTTCACTGCGATGGTTCCGACCGTTCGTCACGACTACACCCGTAGAATCATTGCGCCTCAATGAAATCAATCCGCTCAAAACCGTTATTGATAATACGGATGTTTCAGGCGCCTTAGTCAATTTCGATGGTAGCGGAAACAATGTTGGCCCCTACGATCCACTTCCAAACGGAAACGTCACAAGGACTGGTACCTGGAACGTTCCGCTCGAATCAGAAGAAGCAAAGTTCCCGTTCACAACGCAAATTCGGCGTAACGCTAATGCGTTGAACCCAATTGGATTCAACGGCATAAACCCCAATGTGCGATTCCCAGCCCACCTATGGACTCGGGCAACATCCTCATTAGGTGGAGTAAATCAAGATCCCCGGCAGGCAGTCGTTCCGGCAAATGTCAGTACGTTCTCTTGGATATTCTCGCCAAAAACCTCCACGTTGGTTGCGGGTTCCTATGTCCCCAACAATGATCCGACGCCGAAGGGTTACGCTCTATATGTATGGATTCCCCAAGGGTTGGTTTCTCCTGGCGGAACAGCGTTGCCTAGGCCAAGATATTGGGCGTACGAAATCACCTACGGTATCGGACAACGATACGTAGATGTTGTCGACACCGAAGCATCTGGTGGTGGATGGGTTCGACTTGGAAACGGTGGAAGGCCGACCAATCAGCTTTTCCAATACGCAGGTCTGAACGGCGCTACTCCATGGCCAATAACGATCAAGCTTTACAACACAATTCCTCGGGATAGCACCGACCAACTTACCGAAAAGGTTGGCGCGGGATTCCCTGACAGCCGATTTGCCTATTTCGCCGATGCAGCAATGTTCTCGGCTGAAACCGACAACTATATTGCAACGCCAACATCGGCTGGATTCGGTGGAGTCGATATTCGAGTCACCGGCGGACGTAATGAAAATCTGATTGACCCAACCACAATTCCCTTTGTTGCTTCAACCGATTTCAGAGCCAAGCCACTGACCGTTAACAACGGGGTTGTTCGAAGCTACGACTATAACACTGGCAACGAGCGCTGGCGCTACAGCCCAGCTGAAGATGGTCCTGCCACCTTGTCATTCGATGACACAAGTGTTCGGTTCACGTCAACACCTGGCTTTGCACCAGCTTTCGACAATCCAAATGCGCGTGGTGGACAATATCTCAAGACTGCGGCAAATACCGCGGGCACAACGGACAATGTTACGGTCAAACCTTTGACCGACTTGACCGATGGCTCTTACCAAATATTCATGTATGTGGGTGGGGACGTAATTGCGCCACCGGTTTCGTACGCGAAATCAGCTCAATATGAAATTTTTGAAGGCGGTGTTTCGGCTGGGCGATTTACCCTAGACATGAGCGGACCCGCTGGTTGGAAGCAGATCGGTGTTCGAAGATATATTCATTCAAATACTGCGGGTTTAGCTTTATCCGTTGTCATGGAGAACGGAAGTGCGAACCCAGCAGACGCCGGAAAGAGCATTTACGTTGATCAATTTAGATTTGTTGGTTCGGAGGGCACGGCGCTCAAATCAACGC
>JAYVXG010000536.1:0-12976 GCA_043785475.1 Armatimonadota bacterium | reverse complement strand
AGAGACGCGAAGCGGCCAAGCGGGTGGGAGTGGCCAAGTGTTCTTCCCTTACCCTTGCCCTTGCCCTTGCCCTTGCCCTTGCCCTCGAAAACGTCGGGTACTTTTTTCATTCCCCCGCTTTCCGAGCCAGACCTAATTTTGAGTCAGGTTCAAAAGTGAAAATATCACAACTCGCCATTCGCAGGCAACCACATCCCATTCTTTCTCCTCGTCCCTCACCCCTCGCAAAGTTATCCTGCTTTTTTTCATGTCCCGCTTTCCAAACATCCACGGGTTGATCTGATTTATTGATGAACAACTTTCGCCCTTTAAACGCTCGAAATGACCCTCCCTGCTAAAATGAACCCAATGCGAAAGCCAAAGGCTCTCAAACCCGGCGATACGATAAGCCTCATTTCGCCGGCCTTTTACGTCCTGCCCGAGGAGATCGAAGCCGGAATTCGACTGCTCGAAAGCCTCGGCTACAACACCAAGACTTACCCCTCGACCTACCAGGAAAAGGAGACCCTGCAGGCCCCCGACCAAGCGAAGGTCGACGACGTCGTCGCTGCGTTTCATGACCCCGAAACCCAAGCCGTATATTGCGCTCGGGGCGGGTACGGATGCAGTCGGCTGGTGCCCTACCTTGATTTCGAAAGCCTGGCCCAAACCGAGAAGCTGTTCATTGGCTTCAGCGACATCACCATTTTCCACGCCCATCTCAACCAATGCGGACTTCCCACCCTCTACGCTCCGATGCCTTACACGTTTGGCCGCGTCCGAGAGCAATGGGTCTACGAATCGTTCCGGGCGGCCATAGCAGGCGAGAACCCGATCCCCGCCGAGGCTCCGCGAGCAGAAACCGTGAACGGAGGAAAAGCCGCAGGAATAACCGTAGGCGGATGCCTCGTTCTGATGTGCGATCTCATCGGCACTCCTGGCCAAATCGACATGACCGACAAGATTGTCCTCATCGAAGATGTCGACGAGTCTCCGCACCGCGTTGATGGTCTGCTGACTCACATGCTCAACAGTGGTTGCCTGCAAAAGTCCGCCGGTATCGTAGTGGGCGAGATGACCGGAACCAATGCAAAGATCGACATAGCCGTGGGTTCGCGAACGTGGGAGACAACTGTCTGCGAGCGATTGTCACACGTTGACGTCCCGTCGATCATCAATTTCCCCTTTGGGCACATGTCAAACATGCTCAGCCTGCCCCTCGGCATACGCGCCGAGCTTGATGCCGATAGCGGTACCATGAAATACGTCGAATCGTTATGCAAGTGAAACTACTAGGGATTGTCGGGCTCGCCGTTCTGTCAAGCAACGGAAGTGCGAATCAAGTTTGGGAGAAGCCCATCGCGCCCGGTCTGATATACCGGATGGAAGTCCAGCAGGACCCTCCGCGAATCATAAATTCCCTTCGGATGATCACCAGCAATCCAGTCACCTCAATCGTCCCAGAGCTTACCGGTAAAACCGTATATGACTCAAAAGGAGACGGCCGCACCACGATTACAAAACTAGTAAACGATACCAATGCCCTGGCTGCAATCAATGCCGATTTCTTTCCCTTCACGGGCGACCCTCTCGGCTTAATGGTTCGCGAGGGCCAATTTCTCAGCCTGCCCGACCCCAGACGGGCGTCTTTTGCTTGGGGACCAAATAATTCGGCCTTCGGCCTTTCAAAATTCACCGGCTCTGTCGTCATTGAAGGCGGAACAACCATCGACATCACCGGCTTCAACCAGGATTGCCCCGAGAACAAGGTCACCCTCAACAGCCCAGAAGCTGGTCTCAGTCGATCAAAAACCCCGTGCATTACCGCGATCCTCAAAGTTGACGGAACCAGACTCGTCCCATCAACGCAAATCGGCGCGACCGTAACCGCCATAACTTCCGAAGGCGCAAATATGCCCCTCAAATCCGGTCAGTTCACGTTGGTCGCTCAAGGCACTAAGGGAAGCCTGCTCTCCGCCCTCAAACCCGGCCAACGGCTAACCATTAAGTTAAACACTACTGGCTTCGATTGGGAAAAGCTCGAGAACGCTGTAAGCGGTGGCCCCTTTCTCCTTCGAAACGGTGATATCAATATTGACGCCGAATACGAAGGGTTCAACAAAGCATTTATCGAAACCCGCCACCCGCGTACTGCCCTCGGAAGAACTCGCGATGGTGACCTCATTTTTGTCGCCATTGACGGCAGACAAAAAATGAGTGTCGGCGCAACCCTGGCCGAGGAAGCAGAGATTTTGAAGAATATGGGCTGCACAGACGCCCTCAATCTCGACGGGGGTGGCTCAACCTGCCTCAACGTGTTCGGCCTCAATATGAATCGACCCAGCGACAAAGCGGGCGAACGACCCGTCGCCAACGGAATCGTGTTCTACGGTCCAAGACACCTCTCTCCCGAACAAAAACTAAAGATCGTAACCCCCGCCTCAATCCTTGCAAACGGGATCGGACAAGCGAAAGTCGTCGACAAAAACGGAAAGGAAATTCCCAATATTGAAATTTTTTGGTCGCTCCAAGGTGCCGCATGGATCGATCAAGGCGGACAATTGACCGGGCTAGAAATCGGAACCGCAACTGTCCAAGCCTACGTCCGAGGGATGACGATAACCGCGAAAGTCGCCATCAAATAGAAACATTCACGCGTAGAAAAGAGCAAGCATGTACCAAGCACCGCTCCCACAGGAATATGTTAATCTTCCCCAAGCGGAAATAGATGCCCGAACTATCCAAGCAAAGAAGACCTTGGGTAAACGGCTCGTGATCCTCGGGCACCATTACCAGCGAGATGAGATCATTGCCCACGCAGACTTTCGGGGCGATAGCTACAAACTCGCCAAAGACGCCGCCGCCGTTCCCGACGCCGAGTTCATCGTCTTCTGCGGTGTCCACTTCATGGCCGAAAGTGCCGACATTCTCACTCCTCCTCACCAAAAAGTTATCCTTCCAAATCTCGCCGCCGGTTGTAGCATGGCCGACATGGCGAACCTCTTCCAAGTCCGAAGCGCGTGGAAACAAATTCATGAAGTCATTGCCGAAGGCCAAACGTTGGTGCCCGTCACTTACATTAACTCAGCCGCAAATTTGAAAGCGTTTGTTGGGGAACACGGTGGAACCGTCTGCACCAGCACAAATGCCCCAACCGCAGTCTCATGGGCGCTTCAACAAGGCGATAAAGTCTTCTTCTTTCCCGACCAACATTTGGGACGCAATACCGGATTCAAGCTCGGCTATGACCCATCCACCGAGATGGTAGTTTGGGATCCGTTCAAGCCGCTCGGTGGAAACACACCAGAATCGATTCGGGCCGCGAAATTTATCCTCTGGAAGGGGCACTGCTCGGTACACAAACGGTTTACTCTCGAGCAAATCGAGAAGGCCAGGAATGACTATCCGGGAATCCAAGTCCTCGTCCACCCTGAATGCGAGCTCGAAATCGTCAACGCCAGTGATCTCAACGGCTCGACCGAGTTCATCATCAAGGCCGTTACGAACTCGCCTGCCGGTTCAAAATGGGCGATCGGAACCGAGATCAATCTCGTTTCGCGGCTGGCCAAAGAGCAACCAGATAAAACAATTATCTGCCTCGATCCCGAGATTTGTCCGTGCAGCACGATGTACCGCATTCATCCCAGCTTCCTCCTGTGGGTCCTCGAGAACTTAGTTACAGGCAATGTCGTGAATCAAATTATAGTTCCCGACAAGATTCGTGATGATGCGTTACTTTCCCTTCAACGAATGCTGACGGTCTGCGCCTGAACCAAACAGAGGCTGAGAGCTTCTTCCAAGTTAGCAACTGGGTAAACATTAAGTCCTGAAGTTATTTCGGCTGGAAGTGCCTCAAATTCTGAAGCCTGACTAGCAGGGATCAACACAATTTCGTAGCCATATCGCTTCGCCGCTAAGAGCTTTTCACGGAGCCCTCCAATGGCGAGAGTATGACCCCTTAGATTTAGCTCTCCAGTCATCGCTACTTTTGCCCGGATCATTCGCCCAGCAAAAGCGGAAAACAGCGCTACCGCAACCGTAAGACCAGCGCTTGGCCCATCCTTAGGAATCGCAGCCTGAGGCAGATGGACGTGAACATCAAATCGAGAATCAATTCCTTTGCTATCCAACAATGAACGAACACAGGTCAGCGCAGTTTGGACAGATTCTTGTAAAACCGGGCCTACAGAGCCGGTCAAAATCAATTTCAGCTCACCACCCAATGGTTTAGTGAGGCTCACCTCCACCTGCATATGATCACCTCCATATCCAGCAACCACAAGACCATTCACAATTCCTATTTCTTCCGAATCGCCGATTTCGGATACCGGAATCTGCGGCAATCCCAGCAAATCAATGAGTTCTGTTCGGCTGAGATTTTTTGGAATTGCTTGGCCCAACGCCACGCGCTTCGCAAGCTTACGGCCCAAACGCGAAACCTCTCGACTGAGCGACCTCACCCCGGATTCCCTCGTATACTCACGAATAAGGGTTAGTACTGCATCCGGGGCGAGTACCGGGAAGTCGTCTCCCAAGCCACAGAGTTCTCGGACATCTGGAATCACAAACTGCTCTGCGATTGCCGATCGTTCCGATTCCGTATAGCCCGAAAATTCAATAATCTCCATTCGATCAAGCAGGGCCGAGGGAATACTATCCAGAAGGTTGGCCGTGACAATAAAGAGCACTTGGGATAGGTCAAACGGGACCTCAAGGTAGTGGTCAACAAACTGAGAATTCTGAGATGGGTCCAGAATTTCAAGTAAAGCACTGGTCGGATCGCCGCCAATACCTTGACATAGCTTATCGACCTCGTCCAGAACCAACACTGGATTCATTTTTCCAGATTCAATAAGCGCTTGAACAATACGGCCTGGTCGGGCACCCACATAGGTGCGCCGATGGCCGCGGATTTCAGCCTCGTCTCGAACTCCTCCAAGAGCAATGTGTCCGCAGTTCCGGTTCATAACTTTGGCAACCGATCGAGCAAAACTCGTTTTCCCCACGCCAGGTGGGCCAACGAAACATAAAACCGCTCCCTTGGCAGAACCTCGAAGCTTTTTGACCGCAAGAAATTCAATTACCCTTTCCTTAACCGCTGTGAGCCCAAAATGGGCTTCGTCTAACCCCCGTTCCGCTTCCGCAATATCCGTCGAGTCTTCGGAGCTTTCGCCCCATGGCAAGCGTGTCAAAGTCTGCAGGTAGTTCCGAGTAACGTGTATGTCCGGGCTCCCTTCGGTTGCCTGCTCCAGTTTTCGAAGCTCAATAAGGGCTTGAGAGCGAGCTGGCTCGGGAATCAACGCCTCAATTGAAGCTCGGTAAGCATCGCATTCCTCCGCAAAAGGACCCTTGATGCCCAACTCTGACTGGATGGCTCTGAGCTGTTCTTTAAGAAAAAACTGACGCTGAACTTCAGAAATGTCTGATTCAACTCGATGTCGAATATGTTCTTGGGCGTCGAGCAAGGATTCTTCTTTCTTGCAAAGATTCAGCACACTTTCGAATAGAAATTCTTGATTTTGAATTTCGAGAATCCTTTGCTTCTCATCACTTGTGCACGGAAGGAAGTGTGCGATAACAAAGGCTGCAGTCAGAGGAATCTGGCAACCCGATACACTATCGATGCTTTCCGTTGGAATTTGATCGTTTCGACTCGCAATCGAAGAAAAGGCTTGCTTCAGCAATCTCACGTATGCGTCAACTCGCGGGCCCGCTTCATCTGCCTCGATAATTTCTCGATATTCAGCTTTAAACGAGCCATTTGAATTTTCATATTCAAAGTGCTCACACCGACGAAGTCCTTTGAGGACCAAGCGGGTGCTGCCATCTGGCATCGGGACAGAATGAATTATTTCGGCCAGCGTGCCAATATCATGCAAATCTTGGGGCTGAGGCTCTTCTTTTTCGGAGAGTCTCTGGGTAACCGCAAGGACCAGACGATCGCTGGAAATTGACTCATGAATAGCCCTTTCCCCCACCGGACGGGAGATTTGGAGAGTCAGGATTGCTCCCGGTAACATTACTTGGTCACGAATGGGCAGAACCCACGCACTTCCAACTAAGCCTTTAAATGCATCGCTCCTTTGAGCCATATAACATCTAAAACCTACCACTCTTTGGTAGAAATAAATTACCAGGAATGCCTTTTATGGAAGGTTTACTGGGCTTTTTCTCGTGGGATTGCTAGCTTGTCAAGTTTCGTATTTCGAACGAGATCTCTTATTTCGTCAACCCCAATTTCAGAACCAAAAACCTGGCTGTACGCAATATCAATGAGGTCAAATATTTCTAACAGGGCGAATAATCGGGTTCGCAAGCCGGAGACAGCTTCGTCCGGATCGCTTTCTGGCAACTTTCCTATGACCTCCCTAATCGCATCGGCGGTTGGGTCAATTTCCCTCCGCTTTCGCTCCCGGACTACCCTCAAAAACATTTGGTACGGATCAGTCTCAGATAGATAAGTGTCTTTTCGATCGCCAGGCTGGCGGAATCGTCGAACGATGCCCCAGTCCATAAGCTCACGGAGGTTCATCGAGGCATTCCCTCTCGAAATTTGCAACCGCTCCATAATCTCGTTCACTTCCAGCGGCTGGCCCGTGATGAATAGCAAAGCATGGATTTGAGCCATGGTTCGGTTTATGCCCCATGAACTGCTCATCCGACCCCATTCAAGAATAAATAAATCTTGAGCCTTGGTTAGATTTGAGCTTGGTTCGATTTTCATTTTTCAAAAAAAGCGAACTTTCAAAAAGTTCGGCGATTTAGGATTATAGCCGACCACTCTGTGATGATCCCGGTAATATTGCGATGAAAAAAGATCGTTCTTTGAGGAACGACATCAACGAGAGTCGTTATGCCAATGAATGTACAGATCGCGGGGGTTGTCGTTTCTGCTCAACTTGGCGCCCAAGAATCGGATTTCCGAAGTTTGGGATTGTGAATTTGTTGAGGGGTAGTAAGTCATGGGTTATCAATCAGATATTGGAGACAGAAGAGAAAGCTTTATAAATGTGCGGGTTAGGCTACAAAGGCTTTCTGACGCGAAATTCTTCGCTGGGTGGGTGCGAACACTTTCCGACAATGACATTGTCATTGATTTCACCGGCGCCCAAGAGTTCGAAATTGGATCGAAATTCTTCGTGACAATTAATGGTGTGCACACCTCGGCGGTTGTTCAAGCAACTTTGGAAAACCAATCAACCGGATTCCTGACCCTAAGATATGACAATACGTTAAGATATCTCAGCACGACTGAAGCGGTCC
Organism: Armatimonadota bacterium; assembly: GCA_043785475.1. Lineage (GTDB taxonomy): Bacteria > Armatimonadota > Fimbriimonadia > Fimbriimonadales > Fimbriimonadaceae > Fimbriimonas. Next base: position 5,734 of record JAYVXG010000536.1, on the reverse strand, counting down.
GTCGGTTAGTAACTGGCCTAAGCGGAACGGTCGTCCTTGACAGCGCAGAAATTGAGATGAATATCAGTGATGTATCGATCAACGGATTTGGAGCAATGATCGATGGAACGCTGACAAGAGGAGCGATTGTCGAACTCGATATTGACACTCCATTCGGAAACGTCACCGGAAAGGCAGAAATTCGCTATTGCCGTAAAGATGCCAAAGATTCACTCAAGCATCGAATTGGAGTCCAATTCGTACATTTGGGCAGAATTGAAACGGCTCGTTGGAACAGGCTAACCGAAGACAGTGCGGCTTGACTTATTGGTTTTCGGCCGCCTTCTTTGACTCAACCGCGTTTTTCTCAATGTAACTTCGCCAGTTCGCCGGTACATCCGTGTCGACGAATATTGCTGTCACCGGGCACTCCGCTTCGCAAAGGCCGCAATCGATACACTCATCGGGGTGAATTACAAATTGGTCTTCGATTTCGTAGATACAGTCAACTGGACAGACCGTCACACACGACTTATCTTTCACTCCAATACACGGCTCGGCGATTATGTAAGGCAATTTTTCAGTGGCTCCATTATAATTTTGACCCAGAAATGGTCGAGGTTGCCATTAATTTGGCTTAGACTGCTAAGAATGACCAAGAAATGACCTAGTATTTCTAACAGGACCCATATATGAAGAGATCTCATTTTGCCGCTGGATTGATCGTGTTAGGTATTTCAACAACATCTTTTGGAGATGTAACGTTTGGCGGTGCTCGGGCCGCAGGCATGGGTGGGGCGGGACTTGCCCTCCCTTTAGATATCGGTAACAACTACCGAATGAACCCCGCCTTTCTTGCATTTGGTTCGAAGGCTCCAGCCTTGCAGTGGCCAAGCATTGGCTACAAACTCGGTGGCATTGGCATCGGGAATGTTCGCGATGTCGTTGGCAATATCAACCATGGTGCATTGGATGCATCGGGAATTCTTACCCTTGCCCGCAACTATGCCGATGGCCCCAAAGCGATTTCATTCAACGGAAATGTTGGTCTCAAGATTGGCGGATTCGCCATTGGAGGCATAGGAGAAGCGGGGGTCAACTCGATTCCAAATGCTGCTCTTCAAACATGGGCCCAAAATGGAGGAAATGTAAATACCGTTCCATCCAATGCGCGACTTGATGCGTACGGCTTTGGCTACCAGCAGTACGAAATTGGATACGGGAGCTCAATTGGTACCCGGGTCGGCAAACTAACCGTTGGCGCGAACCTTCGCCGAATCAAGGCCTATTACGCCCACAAATTTGCTGACGGAACAACAATTCAGAACAACAGCACTGGCGGAGTTCAAAACGGATCGGGACTTTTGACAGACTTCGCAACCAAGGAGTCCACCGGAGTCGACCTCGGAGTCCTTTACAATTTTCCGAAAATCAACAATCTTTTTCTGGGCGGAATCGTGCAAAACGCAATCGAGCCCAACTTAAAGTTCAACTACGAAGCCCCCGGTGGCGGCCAACCAATTGTCCCCAACGGATTTGACCCGTATAAAAGAACCTACAACGTTGGCATCGGATATGTTCAAAACAAACTCCTTTTTGCTGTCGACTGGATCGATCTGGGAAATCACGCTGGTAACCAACAACTCCGCTACGGCACTGAACTGACGATCAGCAAGAATACTTTCTTGCGGGCCGGATACAATTCACAAACTGCGTTCACGTACGGATTGAGCATCGGAGGCTTCAATATCCAACTTGGCGGTAAATCCCCGCTCACCTTGAGGTCGGTAATTCGGTTTTGACCCGACAACGATCAAGTAAAATGGAATGCAGAAAAAATCTTGGTCTCATTTTTGATTGACCAGACGTAGAACAATTGAGAAACAAATGATTACGCTTACCGATCGAGCCGCTACTGAGTTGAAAGACTTGATGACCAGTCAAAACAAAGCCAACGCAGCTTTACGAGTCTGGGTCGCAGGCGGGGGGTGCTCAGGCCTATCTTACGGAATGGCCCTCGACGAAAACGAGCCAGAGGCTGACGACAAAGTTTTCGAAACCGACGGAGTCAAACTTTTCGTCGATACCCTAAGTCTTGGCTACATGGAAGGCAGTTCGGTGGACTACGTAGACGACGTATTGGGCGGTGGATTCAAGATCGAAAATCCAAATGCAACTTCATCCTGTGGCTGCGGATCATCCTTCAAGACTGAAGACAGCGCAGGCGGCGGTTGTGGAAGTTGTAGCTCCGGCGGCGGATGCGGAAGCAAATAGCGTACAGACTTCCCTACTAGAAAAGGAGACCAATTATGGTCTCCTTTTTTTATAGGCCCATTCGGACCTGGTGCAAAAAGAGACGGGCTTCCTCACTTGGTCCGCCAAAGTCGATTCGACTGACCTCGTTGAGGTCAATAAACTGAATGCCGTCCTCAATCCCCGACTTATTCACTTCCAGAAGCTCGACGTGATCCCTAGTAAAGTCCTTAATGAAGCCAAAAAATTCCACGTCGGCGGTAACTGAAACCATGAGTCGATTTTCACATGCATATCGAACTAAGTCCGCCATGTTCTCAAACGGTCCAACTTCAGCGGAAGTGTTTCTCCGTTCAGGTTGTCTCTTCCGTTCATGAAGGAGCCGAATACCGGCAAGATATTGGGTTCCAACTGCCAGGCGAACAATTGCCTCAATTTGCCCGACAAAAGAGCCGTTACCGCGCCCCTTGCTATCGATTAACGCTAGGGAATAGTGGTCCTCGCTCACGGACAAAACAAATCCGACCTCGAATTTGTCGGTGTCGTCACTGTCGTCGTACACCTCAACAAGCTCCTGCGTACCGACGTACTTCTTGAGCACCTCGCGAAAACGGTCAATGGCGGCACTCATGGGAATATTATATCAGGGGCAGGTGACCTTGGGTCGAAACAAAAAAGCCCTCGCAGTGGTATGAGAGGGCTTTCGAACTTGAAAGAATAAGTTTTTACTTAGTGGTTCGCCGCCGTCGAGCAACAAGTCCAAAAAGTCCAAGACCGAGAATTGCAAACGAAGCAGGCTCAGGAACCATTTCAATTCCCCGGAATGCTGTATTAGCACCCGCCGTCTCAATAATGGAAGATGAAGTCAGACCGCCTGCAAACCCACCGGCAAACGAGAGCTTCACAATCTTGTTTGCACTAGCTTCGGTTGTCGTCGCATAGACATCCGTTCCCGAGACTACCATTTGGCGGATGCCAACACCGGTCAGGCCAAGTGCGGTGCTCATTGCTGTCGCACTCATGATTTGAGTTGGAGCTCCAAACGTCGATCCGGTCCATCCGGTTGCAAAGTAAAGACCACCAGCGGCGGTCGTCAGGTCGTCGACCACCAAGGCACTCACAGGAGCACCAACATTGTCTCGCATGATTTCGAAATCGTATGGGCTTGCAGTTGCGCCAAGGTTTACAACATTCGTCGCGGTGACGCCGGATCCGGTCATTGCGCCGAGAGCCATGTAGACGCCCCGGGTGGATCCCGATCCAGTTCCGAAAAATACATCGTTACCAGAAATTTGAATTGTCCTCTCGTTAGTAATGGTTGTGCTTGCAATGGTACTCGCACCGGTACCGTCTGCCCGGACAATACCAGTATTCCCGCCGGCCGCGGCGTAGGTATTGGCGACTCCATTATAAGATACAGCCCGAAGGTTTGTGGCGCTAAATGGGTTAGCGCTCGCCGTGAGATTGACGCCAGTCTGAGTGCCGTCAAACCGAAGAACGCCGGCTCGGCGAGGGCTAGCGGCACTGGTAGTAGCCGAAACTGCGGCTGTTCCGGCAGCGGCAGAGTAGCCACCAAAGGAAACTCCCCAGTTGTTTACATTGGAGCCGTCTCCCCCAAAGTAGGCAACATTGAGATAGCCTTCGCTGCCGGATGTTCCGCTCATAGTCAATCCACTGATTGCCGTCGAGTTGACGGCGGCTCCACCACCGACTGCAAATTGGTCAATAAAAACGGCAGTAGCGGCACTGCTAAGAGCAGCGGCACCATCGCCAACTCGAACCGTGACCAAGTTACCAATGGTAAATTGTGCATCCGCCACACCGGCCATCACTCCCAAAAGTGCTAAAAATCCTAATTTTTTCATAAGTCAATTCTCCAAAAAATGAATCCAAACTAAACAGCCCTGTTCGTTAGATCAGTTCCCCTGCATCTCATTTGAGACTACGACAGTTTAGAGCATCGCAAAGGATAAAGGCAACATTACTTGCTGGCAAATATACGGGTTGGCTGGAGGTTTTCCGGAGGAAAACCTCCAGTTTCTCTCAGTGTTGCAACGTCTAAGTGTTGTCCCGTCACTGACGAGTGACGAGTCCGACAAACGCAATTCCGACAACCGTAGCCAAAGCTGGCTCCGGAATCACGAAACCTCGACATCTTTCAGTTGTGTCAGTACTTGTTCCACCTAAAACTTTGCCGCATTTCCTGGGCCGTTATCCCGATCGAACCAATTTGGTTTACAGAGTCTGTCGTTTGGGACGTTGTCGCGTGGACTGTGCCAGCCGCGATTCCGATTAATCATCGAAAATAACATTGCCGTCCCGAAATCGGAACGGCAGCGTCAAGGTTTTTTGATTAATTAGTTGGACATCAATACGCGGTTGATGACGTGGATGACACCATTGCTTTGCATGACGTCATAAGTCGAAATTGCGGCGATTCCGCCTTTTTCGTCCTTCAAAACAATGTTCTTTGGACCGTTCCACATCGCCATAAGTTTGTGACCGTTCAGGGTTTTAAGGGTTGCAGTGCCATGTCCTTTTGCAATTGCCCGGCTGATCGTGTCGTAAGTCCACTTACCGGCCACGACGTGGTAGGTGAGCACGCTTTGCAGCATTTTCTTGTTGTTAGCCATTAACAAGGTGTCGACTGTACCGGCAGGCAACATTTCGAATGCTGAGTTAACGGGGGCAAACACGGTAAGCGGTCCTTTACCTTGTAGAGCGTCGACCAAGCCTGCGGCTTTAACTGCAGCAACGAGTGTCGTGTGCTCGGATGAATTAACGGCATTCATGACAATATTTTTGTTGGCGTACATGGCCATGCCGCCGACCATTGGATTGCCAGACATGGTGGCTTGCTGGGTAGCAGTTCCAGTTCCGGTTGTTGCCATGATAGCGAAGAGAGCAGAGGTTGCAATGATATTCATAGTTTTTCGTCTGCCTTTAGTGGCAGTCCTGAAAGCGTCCTACGTCGTCCCAATTCCATCCATCGTGAACGGGAGATGAACAATATCTGGATTCCGAGTCAGGTCGCCAAACCCGTGTGACATCTCTTTCCAAGGTAACATTCGCGATGTCTAAACATGAGTGTCAAGGCCCGCCTCAATCGACTTCTCAGTGCCGAAGGGCGTTGCTTTGATGTCGCCATCGATCACGGATTCTTTAACGAACGCAGCTTCCTCAACGGAATCGAGGATATCTCACACTCAATACAAATAATCGCCTCTGCTATGCCCGATGCGATCCAACTTCCTCCCGGCACGGCTCCAATTCTCCAATCCGTGCCTGGGAAAAAACCAGCACTCGTTCTAAGAACCGATGTAGCAAATGTTTACGGAAAAGTCCTCCCTCGAAAACTATTTAGCCGCCTTATAGACGACGCAGTAGAGCAAGCATTGAGATTGGACGCAGCATGCGTGGTGGTAAACCTGTTGCACCTTCCCGACCAACCTGAACTCCACGAAGACTGCATCGCAAACATCTGTCGCCTCAAACCAGTTTG